>JAGVTM010000068.1 GCA_019136785.1 Chloroflexota bacterium
AACACCGTAGCGATGGCTTTCTCCGCCTGGGACTCGGAAATGCCCGTCTTGTCCACAACTAACTTGACCAACTGTTCCATAATAGCCTCCGATGGTTGTTAGAAATAGGGTTTCTGAAGGAAACCCAGTCTTAGCGGTTCGCGCTTTCGTTAGCATATGCCTGGACAGTACTCCTTCCCTGGCAGGGTGCGCGCGATTAACCGATTATTTTCTCAATGTTCAAGCAGAAACCCCGTTTCCAGTTAGTAATTGTCCAGAAACAAGTTCGTAGTAACGGCTTTAGCCGTCCAAACCGCTAAAGCGGTTACTACGAACCCCAATCGCCAAGTTATTTACGGACAGTTACTTAATAACGGAGCAAGGCGCCGATGCGGCCTATCATTTCCAGGTCTTCATTGCCGCTGATGATTTCCACGTGCCCGCCCTGTTCCAGGGTGCGGGCGATGGCTTCTTCTACGATGTCGTCTACCTCGACGAACTCTTCCCCGGCCAGTTCAGGCTCGTGACCGTTGAAGGACAGCATCATACCTGTGTGCAGCCCGCGATAGCCGGGGGTGCGGTAGCCATCGCTGATGATCAGGGTTTGCACGCGGCCTTCGCCTATTGCTTGCAGCGTGCCGGCAAGCCCAATAATGGCATTGCCGCCCTTCGCCGCGGCGGTGATCATGTTCGCCACCAGCTTGTTCTCCCGTTCTGTGTTGGCTTCTTGCAGCAGGGTGAGCGCGCGCTGGCGCACTTCATGTTCACCCGCGTTCATATCCAGAGCAAAAGTGCCGGCAATACAGCTTTGCAGTTGTTTGGGCAGCAGGTCGCGGAATTGCGAAACCGTTTCGGCTGTGCCTGCCAGGAAGAGGCGGCGGATGTCTTTGTGGGCGAAGAATTTGTGCGCTTCTGCCGCCGCCTGGCGCAGGTTCCGCTGCGCGGCTTCTTCCTCTCGTTCTGCGCCGCCCACGCCGCCGCGCATCCCGGTGGCAGCGGAGCCGCCGCCGCGCTTGAGTTTACGCACTTCCTCCCCCATAAAGCCAGCGTTGTCCAGCAGTTCGCCCAGATGGAATTCAAAGAAACGCGCCCCCACCCGATCCACCATGATCACGCCGTAATGGGCGTAGAAATCCAGGAAATGGGTTAACGGTTTCACATACGGTTTGGCGCCAATCCGCACCCGATTGCGGAAGGCGACATTGGTGGGATATGCTTCAAAGAACGCCTGGGGCGCGCAGCTAAAAATGACCAGACCTGGCCTCATCCAATCGAACTCATAAGCCAGATACCGCTCAATGGCTTCTAAGTCATCCTTGAATTCTGGCCCCACGTCTTTTAAGAGCGAGCGAACCCGCAGCCGCACGGCATCTTTCGATTCCTGCGTCAGGTCTGTATCCAGGTAAAGACTTAGGATGTCTGCGCCATTGCCTGCGTATGAAAGTAATGCCTGCAGTTGCTCTTGGTTAAACATAGCTGCCTCCTAAGTTGGTAAAGTGGGTGGGTGATTTGGCGTCAGGGACGTTCCCCTAACGTCAATGGGATAGTCATCTCCTGACCATTGCGCAGAATGGTCAGTTCAATCGTCTGTCCCACAGTGGTTTCAAAGACCAGATAGCTCAACAAATCGTTGAATTCCAGGACGGGCCGGCCATCTACGGCAATGATCAGGTCACCCCCCGGGCCTTGCTGTCCAATCAGGCCCGCTTCGTCTGCCGGAGTTTCCGGGCGCACGCCCGTTACGTAAGCGCCTGAGGTTTGCGGCAGGCCCAGTTCTTCATAGTCAGCCAGGGACAGCGGCTGCGAGGGCACTTCAATGCCCATGTACGGATAGACGTATGTGCCCGTTTCAATGAGGGTGGGCACAATACGGCGCACGGCGTTTACGGGGATGGCAAAGCCGACGCCAGAACTGACGCCCGTGGTGGTGCGAATGGCGGTATTGACTCCCAGCAGCCGTCCTTCCAGGTCAAGCAGCGGCCCGCCGGAATTACCGGGATTGATGGGCGCGTCTGTCTGGACGACCTGCGGCAGGGAGTACCCCAACCGCTGCGAAGCCAGGCTGCGGCCCAGACCGCTGATGATGCCCAGGGACATGGAACCCTGTTCGCCGAATGGGTTGCCGATGGTGGCCACGAACTGACCGACTTCAATGTCATTGGAGTCGCCTAAGGCGATGGGCGTAACGCTGGCAGGCAGGTCATCCACGTCAATCACTGCCAGGTCGCTGTCTATGTCCGAGCCAATGACGGCAGCCGTGCGGCGCTGCCCGTCGCTAAAGATAACTTCAAACTCCGCCGTATCCACCACCACATGGTAGTTTGTGACAATGTGCCCGTCGTCGTCAAAGACAAACCCGCTGCCGCTGCCCAGTGGGCTGATAATGTGCACCACCGCCGGGTTGACGCGCTTATACAGCTCAATGAGCGTCGCTTCCATGTTTAAGGGCGCGCCCAGGCTGTCGCTGCCGGCGGAGATGGCTGGCGTTTGTTCATTGCCGGCAGGCAGAGAGGTCTGCAATTCCGCTCGTACGGTAGCCACCGCCGCCTGCACCAGTTCGGGGGGCAGCGTGGCAGATGGGTTGGTGGACGTTGTTTGGGGAGCGACTACGTTGCAAGCCAGGGCAGCCAGCAAAAGCATGGAGATAAAGAACAAAATCAAACGAAGGTGAATACGAGGCACAGGCAGTTATCCTTTAACGACAATGCCAGTATGGCAGCCGTTCCCGTCCGTTAGCGAACAGTAAGACCAGGCAAAAGAAAGATGCAGGTTGGCGCAAAAGGGAACGGCTGAACTGGCTCGGCGGCACAGACACGTTGAATTGGCGGGGTAGCAGCGAAACACGCGATGCGTTGTGACCAGGTAGTGCGTTTCGTAGTTCCCATTAGATGTGTCCGTTTGCCTTGATGGATTGGATGCCGCCGCCACATCTGGCAGCATTCAGACAAACCGGTAGTGTTAGTATTGTATGCTCCTACAAGGAGGTATGTCAAGAGCAATCCTCATACGGAACCTGTACGAATGTCATCAAAGACTAACCTGCGGGGCCGGGACGAGCCATGACGCGCGCCACGGGACGCAGACTCAGCCACCATTGATGGTTGGGTCGCTGAAACTGCTTATCCATCAGGCGGGGCACGTTCTCCAGGTCGGTGAACTTGTACCCGCCATTCAGCAAGCCAATGCAGGCGCTCATGGGTTCCGCGGCGCTGCCGTTAAGCTGCTGCTCCAGGAAGTGAATGCACTCCGCCGCCAGGCGCACGGCTTGAATACGATCAAATGGTGTGGGGTTGCCCCCCTGTTGAATATGTCCCAGAATGGCGGTGCGCACGTCATATAGCTCGCCCCCTTCCTCCTGGAAGAGAGATTTGATGAAATCGGTGGTGTAAACGTCATTGGCGTCTTCATTGCGAATGGTCAGACCTACCCGCTTTCCCTGGCGGAAGCCCTTCATTAGCTGGTGCACGTCGTGTACCAGGTCGGTGAGGGTGATGCCTTCTTCGGGCAAATAGACGCGCTCGGCGCCGGTAGCCAGGGCGCTCATCAGCGCCAGGTAGCCGCAGTAACGCCCCATGACTTCCACCACAAAGACGCGGCGGGAGGCGACGGCGGATTGTTTGATCTTATCAACGGCGTTGACGATGCTGTTTAGAGCCGTATCTGCGCCCACGCTGAGTTCAGAGCCGGGCAGGTCGTTGTCAATAGATGCCGGCAAACAGACAATGGGAATCTGGAACGCCGGAAAGTTGGAGCGCCGCTCGAATACTTCCAACACTGCCAGATAACCAGACCAGCCGCCAATCATCAAGATACCCTGAATCTGATGTTTTTCCAGGTTGCGGGCAATGGCGTAAAAATCGCTCCCTTCAGGGATTTTGCGGTTTGTGCCCAGTTCCGCGCCGCCGCGCAGCGCCCAACCGTTGACGCTCATCCAGTCTAGCTCAATAAACTCATCCTCAATCAAACCGCGGAAGCCATTGCGTACGCCAAACATGGTATGCCCCTGGTCTACGCCCAGGCGCACGGCGGCGCGCACGGCTGTGTTCATGCCCGGCGCGGGCGCGCCGGAATGCAGCACCGCCAGCCGCAACTGCCGCTTGCCGGGTTCTGGTTCGTGCGGCAGCGCCCGCACCAGCGTGCGCAAAGTGCGGAAGGAGCGGGCGAAGCTGCCGCCGCGCGCTTTGAGGGCAGCGTCGTAATCGCGGCGGGCGATGGCGTCGGCTACTGTTTTCGTTTTGGCCAGGCATTCGCTCAGCGGCGTGGCTTCAATGCGGTTGCCGCGCATGCCAATTACCAGCGTTTCCTGCTGCGGGGCCATTTTGAGCAGCGTGTGCACGGCTTCCCACCCCAGGATGGTGCTTAAATTGCGATCAAAGGCGCTGGGAGAGCCGCCGCGCTGCACGTGTCCCAGGATAGTGACGCGCGTATCTTCTTTGAGCTTTTCTTCCAAGACCTGCTTGACGTAGGTGCTGGTGATGCGGTTGCCGTAGCGATCCTGCGCCCCTTCAGCCACGATGACGATGCTGTCGCGGCGGCCAATGGCCCGCCCTTTGCGCAGCACGTCACACATTTTGTCTTCCCAGGCGTCCAGGTTGGGCGGGCTTTCGGGGATCAGCACCCAGTCAGCGCCGGTGGCCAGGGCGCTCATCAACGCCAGGTAGCCGCAGCGCCGCCCCATGACCTCTACCACAAAGGCGCGCTGGTGGCTGGCGGCGGTGCTGGAGATGGCGTCTACGGCTTCGGTGATGCGGTGCAGGGCGGTGTCCGCGCCAATCGTCATATCCGTGCCGTACATGTCGTTGTCAATGGAGCCTACCAGGCCCACAGAGGGCATGAACTGGTGATGATCGGCGGCTTCCTGGGTGATTTTGCCGGCATCTACCAGTTCCGCCAGCAGGCCGGACCACTCGTCATGCAGTACGCTGGCGCCGGTCAGACTGCCATCACCGCCGATGATGACCAACCCTTCAATGCCATTGTCTACCAGATTTTGGGCTGCGCGCAGCCGCCCGTCTCGCTCCATAAAGGCGCGGCAGCGGGCGGAACCGATGATTGTGCCGCCCTGGTGTAGGATACCGCCCACGTCATTCCAGTTAATGGGGCGAATGCGCTGACCGCCGTCCACCATGCCTTGATACCCTTCCAGGATGGCGTAGACTTCCACGCCCTGGTCAATGGCGGTGCGCACAACTGCCCGCACGGCGGCGTTCATGCCCTGCGCATCGCCGCCGCTGGTGAGTACACCAATTCTCTTCATTGTTACTTCCTCTAGCGGCGCGACGCAGTTCACAACCGCGTCGCGCCTGCTCACACCTGTTTAATCGTTGGGGGAAGTGGGGAACAGGGAGGTGAAGTGACGCCACCATGCTTGCACGTCTGCCAGCCTGGCAGCCACATAAGCCGGCCAGTCGCCCTGGGGGATTTCCGGTTTGCCGGCAGTATACGCATCCCGTCCCAGATAAACCCAGGCTGTGGTATGTTGCTCAGGCGCGGTCTGGATGGCGTGGGGTTCGCGGCAGTAGATGCTCTGCTGCGGCTGCGTGGGATTGAATTTTTCCAGTTCATCCAGGCGGCGAATAAGGGGATCATACATCTCTGGTTTGACTTCGACAAGCATTCCGCGGATGGGATGTCCATTGCCGGCAATCAGCATGGGGAAGTTGCCCATGTCATAGAGACGACCATTGGGAAACAGCGCCGGGCGCATCTGTGTCACGGCGCTGCCCCATAGATGGGCGTTTGGCTGCCCTGGCAGCAGCGTGCCGTAGACGAAAAACGGCAGCAACTGCGGCAGAGGTGGGGCAGGATGGCTGGGATTCATCTCGACGTTTCCATAGGCTTTTGCCGGGAGTTTGGGGTTTGAGAAAATGATTCGGCAAACGGGGAAGCAAACCCCCATCCCCCAACCCCCTTCCCCCTGAAGGGGGTTGGGGGCTTTTAGAGAGGGCGAGGGGCGCGCAGCGCCCCTCTTGGCAGTTATCCCACAGACTGCTAGAATAGTTGGTAGAACATGCCCTTGTAGCTCAATGGACAGAGCAACGCACTCCTAACGCGTAGGTTGGCCGTTCGAGTCGGCCCAGGGGCACAAAAGCCGGCAGCGAGCAAATGAAGGTCACCGGGCAGCGCCAGGCGGCCTTTTTTTGCGGCTTTGCTCAGAGAATGCGCCGCGGGGAGGGTGGGAATGCCGGCATTGTAGCAACCGGAGGGGGGCGTGTCAATGAGAGAGTGGAGCGGATAAAAAGCGAGGCTCTCAGTTCAACGGGCGCTGAACCGAGAGCCTCTAAGGGAGCCATAAGCGGAGTGGGCCCCTAGCTGGCGCTAAGGGAGTTTCCACCCCTTGGGGGAGCCAACTGAATAATACACGATTATCCCTCATTTTGTCAAGAGTTACTCAATTTTACTCAATTTTACACGCTCGTCCGGCGTGCGCGGCAGACGGGTATTGACATCCAAAACGTTTTGGCTTACACTAAGAAGCAATCCGAAACGTTTTGGATGTCTTCTCGCCCACCGTAACCTGCTAAAGAGGGGTATAACGTGTCTGTCACGTTGAAAGATGTAGCCGCCAGAGCAGGCGTTTCTGTCACTACCGCCTCCCGCGCGCTGGCCGGCTACGCCGATGTGTCCGCCGAAACGCGCCAGCGTGTGGCTGCCGCCGCCACGGAAATGGGCTACCGCCCCAACGTCACCGCCCAACGACTGCAAAAACAACGCACCGACACGCTGGGCTTTATTATGCCTACTTTTGGGCCTCGTTTTTCCGATCCTTTCTTCAGCGAATTTATTGCCGGCATCGGCAACGAAGCCGCCGCCCACAACTACGATCTCCTGGTTTCGGCCCACGCCCCAGACAGCGAAGGCGAGCGCCAGGCTTACGAGCGGGCGGCCAGAGGCGGCTGGGTGGATGGACTGATTGTGGTACGCACGCGCGTGAATGATCCGCGTATTCAGCTTTTATGCCGGCAGGGGTGTCCCTTCGTTGCTTTTGGTCGCAGCGTGGGCGAACTGGATTACCCTTACGTAGATGAGGACAGTCTCACGGGCGTGGGCCTGCTGGTGCAGCACTTCATTGATTTGGGCCATCGCCGCATTGCCTTCATCTCGCCGCCCACCACCTTAATGTTCGGTCAGCACCGCCTGCAAGGTTATCGCCAGACTATGGCGGCAAATGGTCTGCCCATCCAGCCGGATTGGATAGTGGAGGGTGACCTGACCCAACGCGGCGGAGCCGAAAAAGCCGAACAATTGCTGCGCTTAGACCCGCCGCCCACAGCCATGATTGTGGGCAATGACCTGATGGCCATTGGCGCCATGCGCAGCATCCAACAGCACGGTTTGCAGATAGGAAAAGATATAGCCATTGGCGGCTTTGACGACATCCCGTTGTCTGCCTATACCAATCCGCCGCTGACCACCGTACACCAGCCCATTTACGACATCGGGCGCCAGGTCTGCGCCATGCTGGTTAACATCATCAACCGCCGCCCCCTGCCCACAGCGCACGTTCTGCTCACGCCCACCCTGATAGTGCGCGAATCCAGCGGCGGGCCCGTCAGCGCGCTCAACGAACTTTGAGCATCTTCTGTAGGGGTCGCAGCGCATCATACCTGTCCCTGAAAATAATCAGGATTTCGCAGGCTTGTGGTGGGTGGTAACACCCCAGTAAATCGTGGTGATCTCTTTAACCG
>JAGVTM010000259.1 GCA_019136785.1 Chloroflexota bacterium
CCGTTCACTCCCTCGTAGGTTGAGCCTGTCAAAACCGGTTCCCTTCGGCAGGCTCAGTCGCCGCCCTGAGCTTGCCGAAGGGGAGCGAGGGTGAATAGTTATAGTCATAAGTAACATAGGGAGGTTTCATGTCTCGTTTACGCTTATCCTATCTGTTTGTTCTTCTGGCGCTGGTTCTGGGGGGCATCATCTTGATGCCTCACGGGAGCCGCGTCGCCCTATCTGCTGCCGATTCCTATTTATTTCTACCCGCGCTGC
Source organism: Chloroflexota bacterium (assembly GCA_019136785.1). Taxonomy (GTDB): domain Bacteria; phylum Chloroflexota; class Anaerolineae; order Promineifilales; family Promineifilaceae; genus JAGVTM01. The sequence continues at coordinate 259 of JAGVTM010000259.1, forward strand.
ACTACGCGAAGCCGTATACGGGCATCTATGGCCTGGTCGCCGAAGATGGAGACCCCGCCAGTGGCATTAGCCTGGAACTGCGCTTTTACAACGGCAGCGCCTGGTCAACCAAAGCCACGGCTGTTACCAATTCGGACGGTTTCTTCACTTTTATGGGTATGCCGGCATTGGGAACCAACCAGTTGTATTACGTTCTCTACCGCAATACAGATAACCCCAATCGCCTGTATGTTTGGGGCACGCGCGCGTTGGAATCGTACAAAGCGGGCGCTGCCGTGCCCATTGGCAACTTCGACGTAGCCAACATAGAACTGCTGACGCCCGATCCGGGAGCGACTGTTGGATTGCCGGCAACGTTCACCTGGGAGCGCCGCAGCGCCACGTCCACTGACAATTATGAGTTCAACCTGTACGACTTTGAGGATGGCGATCCGTACTTCTACACAGTTCCGCCATTGGGCTACGTGGGCAGTTATGTGCTGGGCGGACTGCCGCCGGGCTTTGGCGCCGGCGTGCCTTATGCGTGGGATATGTGGGTTTATGGGGATGAAGATTTGGAGAGTTTTGGCATCTCCTATTGGGTCTACGCCGTTGCCTTTGCCAACAACGGACTTTCGCTGACGCCGGTTGAGCGTCACAAAAGCGTCCACGTACCAGACGATATTGAGGCGCTCCTTCGAAAATAGTAGGGCGATTTCCCAAAATCGCCCACCCGATTTTGGAAAATCGGGCTACAACGACACACTATTTTCATTCGCTGTGGTGCGCCCCGCGCATGGGCAACTCCTTCGTAAATAGTAGGGCGATTTTCCAAAACTTGTGGTGAGCACAGCCGTATCATCGCCCACCCGATTTTATCTCTTGCTTTGACGGGCTGTGGTGCGTTGGATGCGTGGGGAAACTCCTTGCTGGTAATGGAATTGGGCATCAGATGACAGGTGCAGGGAAAGGGCGTATGCTATACACCCTTACAGTTCAATGCCAGGATGCGATTCCGTCGTTTGTCGAAATAGCGCGCCGCAGTATAATTTTGCGACCATTATTTTTTGAAGGAACCATCTTATGCTCAGATTGCGCTCGATTAAACTTCTGACTGTACCACTGTTCTTGATTCTGTTTCTGTTCGCCCTGGCGCCGGTCACGGTGCACGCCCAAGAGGGTGAGGGCGGCGAAGAACATGCCACGCCCGTTACCACCGAAGGCGAAAGCGTGCCTGAACAAACGGGAGCAGGCGAGGTTGTGGCTGCTGATGAGGCAGTTGCCTCCGGCGTGGCGATGGGACTGCTGACGCTGGTGCTGGTTGTGGTGATGGGCGTTGTTGTCCTGGGGGCGGTTGGCCTGGGCGTCATTGGCCTGGGCGCATGGATTGCGCAGGGCGAAAGCGAATAACGCAGCCGCGCTGTTGGCTGCCAGCAAAAAAGCCCCTGGGCAGGAGGTATCCCGCTCAGGGGCTTTTTGTTTAGCGGGCAGCTTTTGTCTATTCTGTAATCCTGGCGCGGCCCGTCATGCCTGGACGCAGCGTCAGGTCGCCGGGCTCCAGGTCAATGATCACGGCAAAAACGGCAGCGTCGCCTACGGCGCCGGATGCCTGGGGCGCAATACGGGCTACCTGACCGGGAAGGGGTTGGTCAGGGTATGTTTTCAGCACGATTTCTACGGGCTGGCCTGGTTGGATCTGAGCCAGGTCGCGCTCGCTGACGTTGGTGGTCTGGAATTGCAGGCGGTAAGTATCCAGCAGCGTGATTACGGGAGAACCGGCGCCGATTAAGGCGCCTGGCGAGGCTTCCACTGACAAGACTGTGCCGGCCCAGGGAGCCAGAAGCTGCGCCTGGGCAATCGCCTCCTGTGCCTGCGCCAGCGCCAGTTCGCTTTGATCGCGGGCCAGTTCTGCCTGTTCCACGCGCAGCCGGGCCGCGTGTATTTCTGCCGCCGTGGGACCGCGCTGCGCCTGCGCCAGGGATTGCTGCGCCGTAACCACAGACGTTTGGGCGCGCAGGGCAGTGTCGTCCTGTAAGCCAGCCAGGGCCAGATTATATTGGGCGCGGGCTACTTCCAGGTTTTGCTGCGCGCTTTCCAGGCGGCGGACTGCGCCCTCGCGTTCAGCCTCCAGGCGGGCGCTGCGGAAAGGATCGTTTAGCTCCCAATCGCGCGCCGGGTCCCAGGCGGTGTCATAAGCCTCTTGCGCGTCTGTCAGGCCCTGCTGCGCCTGTTCTACGGCTATGCGGGCAGAGGTCAGGCTGTTGCCGGCAGCGGCATCCTGTGATTGCGCCGCCTGATAACTGGCTTCCGCCGCCGCCAGGTTGGCTTCAGCCACCGCCACCGCCAGATCGTCCGGCTGCCAGTTCAGCAGTTCGTCTAGCGACGCCTGCGCCTGGGCCAGGCTGTTTTCGGCTTGCGCCAACTGCAACTGGGCATTGGTCGCCGCTTCCAGCAGCGCTTCATCATCCAGGGTGGCTATCAAGTCCCCGGCAGCCACCACATCCCCTGGCTGCACAGCCAGGGACAGCAAATGACCGCTGGTCTGAAAAGCCAGGGGCAAAATTGGATTTACGGCTACTAATTGCCCTTCCGCCAGGATCGTAACGCCTGTCTGGGGGAGGCGCGTGGGCTGGGGCGTGGCGGCGGCAGCCGGCGTCGCCGCGGGCGTTGGGCGCAGGGATTCGGACGTTTGCCGGCATCCCCCCACCCCCAGCGCCAGCAGACACAAACACAAAATCAGGTATCGCTTCATGCTTCTTCCTTTACTGCATTCGTAAGATTTCCACCGCCTGCCGCTTCACAATCCGCCGCGCCGAGAAGCTGGCGCCAATCGTGCTGGCTAACACCACCATCACCACGATAAAGGGCATAACGGTGGTATCCACGGCAAAGACGACGGGACGTTGCTGCAAGATGTAGTTGCCATAGGTGGCGATGTACCCCATGGTGGCGCCGGCGGCAATGCCGGCCAGCGCCGCTCCCAGCGTCATGGTAATCGCCTCCACAATGAGCATCCCGGTCAAATCGCGCCGCCTCATGCCCATAGCCTTTAACATGCCGATTTCAATGCGACGGGCGTAAATGGTGACATAAATCACGGCAAAGACGCCAAAAACGGCGGTGGTAAAGGAAATCAGGGTGAGCACAATCAAAAAAATCTGCTGCGTGGCTTGCGCGCGTTCATTGCGCGCCAGGTCTGTTTCCATCAGGTTAATACGCAGTTGTAACTCGTTGGCGTACCGCCGGTTTAACTCGTCCAGCACATCCTGGGCCACAGCGGTGGGCGTCGTCGTAGCCAACACTTGCGTCAGAATAGGGTCGTCTGGCGGCGGCAAGGGCAGGTCTGGCGACGTTTTCAGGGCGCGGAAGCCATCCAGCGACAACAGCACCGTGCTGCCAGAGGCAGCCTGCGTGCGGCTGCGACCGATGCCGTCAATGCCGGCAATCCGCCGCGCCACCCCCACCACGCGCACCACGACCATATGATCGCGCCCTGCTCCTTCCAGCCTCAACTCGCTGCCCAGGGACACAGACAGCACCTGCGCCAGACCTTCGCTGATAATGATCGCCTGCGGATCTGCCAGGATTTCATCCAGCGCCTGCGGGCCGCCGGCGACAAACTCCACCAGATCAGGAAAAGCCACGTCGCGCAACTGTCCGCTGACGCCGCGCACGGTAACGCTGGCCCCGCGCAGACCAATGGGATCGGTCAGCCGCGAAGAATACGGGTGGGAAAGCCCCGCCGCCTGGTCAATGCCTGGCGACGTTACCAGTTCTGTGGTCAGAAAGGTGGGACGCAGGCGGTAGGTTGCCGCCTCTGTTTCCGGCAGCCAGGTACCAAAGACGCGAATCCCCACGGGCGCGCCCCAGCGCAGGCGCACGGTGCCCGCCAGGTTGGCGCGATCCAGAGCCACTTGCGTCGCCAGAAAACTGGGCAGCACGCCGCTAAAGAGCACCAGCAGCGAGATCAGGGTGTTGCGCAACTGCCCCCGCCCCACGTTGCGGCGGGCAAAATAGGTCAGGCGGGGGGCAATGACGCCCATGGCCAGCAGCGCCAGCCGCTCAAACGGCACGGTCGTAATGAAAAAGACAAAGCCGACCCCCATCACCAGGACGCCCAACGCCGCCAGAATAAAAACGACTTGCAGCGCGGGATTGCCAAAAGCATCAATGATTTGAAAGCCGGCAATCAGGGCAAAGATGATGAGCAGGATGACGCCCGCCAGGAACAGTTTGCCATCGGGGCGGCGTTCGCGCAGGCTGGCCAGGTCTTCAATTTGCAGGTTATCGGCCACGCTGGGGTTGATGGCGTGCATCACTTTGGTGTGGGAGGCGTCCTGGGCGGGTTTGAGGGTGCTGAGGATGAGGACGACAAAGGTGGCGATAGATGCCGGCAAAATCGTGGTCAACGTCACCTGCGGCTGCAAACTGGAAGTCAACCCTGCCAGCCGCATCTGGTTCTCGATGACGGGCACCACGATATAGCGGGTCAACGCCTGCCCCAAAATGATGCCCAACACCACCCCAATGGCCCCCATCACCAGGACTTCGGCGATAACCAGCCGGAAAAGGTATTGGCGCTGGCTGCCTAAAATGCGTAAGACAGCCATATCGCGCCGCTGTTCTTGTACGTTCGTCATCACCAGGGTATGCACGAGCAAGCCAACCACCCCCAACGCCGTCAAGCCGTAGATGCTGATCAGCGCCTGGATGGCGATAAATCCCTGGCTGGAACTGTCCAGCACAGCCGCCTTGTCCATCGAAAAGTTGTACTCATCCCCCAACGCCAACTGCACCGCCTGGGCTACTTCGCGCACCCGCAGCGCCGCCAGTTCGGCGTTGCTCGTCTCGTAGAGCGCGGGATCAACGGTGGCGACCAACTGCTGGCTGCGACCCGCCCGCTGCAGCCACGCCTGCGCGTCTGCCAGGGACACAATCACGCCCTCACTGACGCCGCTGTTGGTCACCCCATCCTGACGCACAATACTACTGATGGTGAACTGCTGCACGGCGCGCCGCTGGCTGCTGCCGGCAGCGCTGGGCTGTCCCTTCTCCCGCGGCAGGGGAAAACTGTAGGCGACCTCAATTGTATCCCCTACTTGCAACCCATAGACGCCTGCCGTGTCCGCCAGCAGCGCCGCCCGCTGCTCGCCTAAGGCGTATGTGCCCGACACCACGTCAATGAAGCCAATCTCATCTGCCGCCGGGTCCAGCGCCAACAGCCAGCCTTGCGCCACTTCGGAGCCGATATTCAGCTCTACTTCCTGCTGAATGCGCGGGTAGACGGCGGTGATACGGGCATCGGCAGCGAGCACGCGCGGCACGGTATCCGCCACGTCAATAAATGGATCAGGGCTGATGTCGGTCTTGGCAATGCCTAAATCGAACTCCCCCACCTCGTTGGCGATCAGGTCAACGTTGGAGCGGCGCACTGTTTCCACAGTGGCGCTCATGGTCACGATCAGCCCCATGCTGACCACCAGGGACAGCACCATCAAAACAGTACGCACCTTGCGGCGGCTGAAGTTTTTCCAGACGTATTTGAGGATCATGGTGTGTTTTTACCGCCAGGAGGCAAAGGGCGCGAAGCTTCTTTGAGAACCTGGCGGGTTGCGCTGTATTTCGTTGTGGTGGGTGTCAGCCCCGCCGCCGGCGGGGCTGACACCCTTTTTTATGGGCAAATTTTGGCG
>JAGVTM010000297.1 GCA_019136785.1 Chloroflexota bacterium
CAAGCCGTGCTGTATGAAGGACAGGTGCGCGGACGCATTCTCTGGCCCGCCACCTACAAAGCCCGCTACAACGACGGCTTTAATCCCAACCGCTACGTCTGCCGCCAGGTCAACCAGCGCTACGACACCCCCGAAAACCAGCTTTTGAAATACCTGATGGTCAAAATTGACGACTGCCTGCGCCTGCTGCCCGAAACCATCCGCCGCGGCTATTATTACCAGACAGCAGCAGGCCAACCCTTGCAAGCCATTGCCGAACTGTCCGCGCAAATGGAGACCAGCCTGAACCATCTCTGGCGCAACGTGCGCCTGGCGGAAATCAGCACGCCTGAATACATCAGCGAGCAGCACCTGCTAAAAGCGCAAACCGTCCGCTTTGAAGAATACGCCCATGCCGCCCGCCTGTACAGACGCTACCACGCTCTGGTGCTGCAGCCCTCCTGGTCTGCCCTGCAAACCGTCGGGCAGCGCGTCGTCTGCTTGCCCGCGCACACAGACAGCACATGGGAAAACGACTGCATCGCCCTCAGCGCCGCCCTGCTGCGCCCGCCGCCACTCGCCCCTGACCACTCGCCCCTGACCACTCGCCACTCGCCACTGGTCACTGGCCACTGATCACTGGTCACTGTCTCCAAAGGAGGAACCCCATGGCCTTCGAGCTAAACTTCAACGGCGTTAACGGCGCCAGCGGCAAGCCGCTGACCCCAGGCGCGAATGCGCTGGAATTGGCTCAAGCCGTCAGCCAACAGAACAAGGGTGTGCCGGAACAAGAACGCGCGCTGCTCTCCAGCTTACAGCAGGAATTCAACGAAAACGTCCTGGGCGTGCGCCCCGGCTTCGACGAAACCGACGTCACCGACGTGGGTTGGGGCGTCATTTACCATCCAGACACGCCCGCCGAGGTGCGCGCCGTCATCGCCGATTTGCTGGCGCATCGCCAGAGCAACTGGTCGCCCTTTATCTACAATCCAGGCGAATCCGCCGTTGACTTCCACCTGCGCCACCATCATGGCTTTGGCCTCATTGACCCCGAGGTATTACCGTATTACCTCCTGATTGTGGCGTCGCCGGCAGAGATTCCCTTTGATTTCCAGTATGGCTTGCGCGAACACGCCGCCGGGCGGCTGTTTTTTGCCGGCGACCACGGCCCGGCCGGATACGACGTGGCTGCCTTTCGCCGCTATGTGGATCGCCTGATTGCCTATGAAAACGCCGCCGCTGTGGATCGGCAGCGCCGCGTCGCTGTTTTCTGCCCCACACACCAGGACGACCCCTTAATTAACCAGACCGTTACCCATCTGGCAAAGCCGCTGCTGCAAAAACTACAAAATAACGAGCTGCGCCTGCTCAAGAACTTTCCCCAAACCTACCGCGCCGACTCCATCAGCGATGCCGCCGCCACGCGCAGCGCCTTGCTCGATCTGCTAGAGCGGCAGCAAGCCAGACCTGCGCTGATCTTCTCCACCTCGCACGGCATTGGCTTTGATAGCGGGCACCAACGGCAGTTGAGCGATCAGGGCGGCTTGCTCTGCAGCGAGTGGCCCGGAACAAACGCCTGGACGAGCGGAGAAGTGCCGGCATCCATGTATGTGCGCGGTCAGGACATCTCCCCCGACCTGGACTTGAGCGGGCTGGTCATATTCTCCTACGCCTGTTACAGCGCGGGCACGCCCCAAATAGAAGATTTTGCCCACTTTTACAACCGCATCCCGCAGCAAATCGCCCCTGCCCCCTTTCTCTCCCAACTGCCGCAGCGCTTGTTGGCGCAAGGCGCGCTGGCTTTCGTCGGTCACGTTGAGCGCACCTGGAGCTACTCCTATGGCTGGCCCGGCATGGGCTACTGGACAACCACATTCGAGGATTCATTACAGTTAATGCTGGTCGGCGAACCCATCGGCTATGCCACGCAAACGTTCAAGAAGACTTTTCTGGATTTGCTGGCGGAACTGACAAACAAAGGCAGTTTCCTGGAACAGTTTGAAAAGCTGCAGCCCAAACAAAAAGACGTGGTGCGCCTGTGGACGGCAGCCAACGACGCCCGCGCCTTCATCATCTGCGGCGACCCCGCCGCCCGCCTGCGCCCGCTGCACATGGCTGCCGGCAGTGGGTAGATTTGTAGCCCAAACCAACCCGTAGCGCTGGCTTCCAGCCGGCTTCTACCAACAAGGACGCTGGTGCTACATTAATTTGCCCCACAGTTTTCCCCGCGTCCTCCGCGTCTCCGCGTGAGGCTATTTTCGAAGGAAACAACATGGGCCGTGGCGCACCCTCGAAAATCTTGCCACGAATTTCACGAATGGCACGAATTTTCTGACCACTGACCACTCGCCACTGTCCACTGACCACTATTTACGAAGGAGGATAGAGAAATGTGGAAAGTATGGCGAGTCGTATTAGCCGCGCTGCTTATTGGTCTGAGCGCGCAGGCGGCTTATGCGCAGGCACCAGATACGCCCGCAGTGGGCGTGGACGAAACAACTGAAACCGCAGCAGCCGCTACAGTGCGATTGAGCGAAAAGGCGCTGACCTATACAGGCAACGTAAATGAGTCGGGCCAGCGCACGTTTACCTTAATCGTGCAAAACACAACCATCAACAACCTGACCTTTGTGCTAAACGACCTGGTAGATGCGGACACCGGCGCCGTGATGGTCAGTAGCGCCATTACCATCAATCCGGCGCAGGTGGACTCGTTAAGCCAGCCCCAAACTTTCACCGTCTCCATTAATGGGCAAAAGGAGGGGCGCTTCCAGGGAGAGTTGGAACTGCTTTATGATGAACAGCCTGCCGACCAGCCGCTGCAGTTGCCGCTAGACATTGCCCTGGCAACCACGCCCAACGTGGATGCCGGCATTAACTCCAAAAGCCTGGCCCTCTCCGTCACCCCCGGCTTCTTCAGCAGCCCATTTGGGCGCGCTGGCGTCGTGGCTGCCGATCCCACCTTGAACAACGTCACCCTCACCCTGTTGCAAAACGGAGAGGGCGTAGCCACAGTAGAAAACGCCACCGTGCTCACCATGCGCGGCAGCAAGGGCCAGACCCTGCCCCAAAACGCCGTCACCGTATCCACCGCCCTACCCATGACGCTGCAAAGTCAGGAAGCCAAAACCCTGGAAGTCGTGGTGGCTGGACGCAATTTGCCGGCAGATAAATACGACGGCATCCTGCACATCACCGTGCAAAATCAAGACGCCCCCATTCAAATCCCCCTGACCATCAGCATCAAAGACGGCCCCCTGCTGCCGCTGCTGCTCCTGCTCATTGGCCCCATCTTGGGCTTTGGCATCAACTGGTGGAACAACGGCGGTCAGGCGCGCTCGAAGCTGTATCAAGATCTGAAATGGTTGGAATCCCATCTGGCTACCGCCAGCTTCATCCAGGAAGACCAACAGCTAAGCATCGGTCACGACATCGCCAGGGCGCAAGACAAACTGATTGCCGGCGATGCCGTAGCCAGCCTCGAAACCCTGCTGCAAACGATTCGCGCCAACATCGAAGCCGCCGCGGCGGCCAGCCAGCAGTTCCTAAAGGATGAACTGGGCCCCGTGCGCCAGAAAGCAGACGGGCAGCACATTCCCGCCGCCTATCGTCGCCAATTGCAAAGCGACCTGGACACCATTCAGGAAACGGTGCAGCGCGGCGGGTTTTCCTCCCTGGCCAGCGCCCGCGCAGCCCTGGCGGAAGTGAGCGCCAACCTGGAACTGGCGCTGAAAATGGAAGCGGAGATGGCCGCGCTGCCGGCATCCATGCACGACGAAGTTGCCGCCAAATTGAACGCCGCCGCCACCCTGAACGACATGCGTCAGATCCTGGACGACGCCAAAGCCGCCATACCTTCTGGCGACGACGGAGACTTCATTGAAGGCGCGCACGACGTCCGCGATGGACAGACGCCCGGCGCTGAACGGGAGTTACGGCTGCAGCGGCGCGAAAGCGTCTGGCGCGGCTATGCCCTGCGCTTGCAATGGGGCCGTCTGGGCCTGACCGCCGCCGTCTACGTTTTTACCCTGATCGTCGGCTTCATCACCCTCTACGCCAACGCCCCCACCTTTGGCGCCAACCCCGAAGATTACATCACCATCATCCTCTGGGGCATCGGCACCAACCTGATCGGCGCCCAAACCATCAACCTCAGCGCCATCTACAGCAAGCAAGACGCGCCTGCCGCAGGCGACGCATAAATAGCACGCTGATGACGCTGATAAACCCGCTGATTAGCGCAGAAAACCTCCCCACCATTCTGCATCCATCAGCGCCCCATCAGCGTCATCAGCCTCCCATCCCATCCCGCGTCCATCAGCGCCCCATCAGCGTCATCAGCGTCCCATCCCATCCCGCCCCCATCAGCGTCCCATGCCCTTTAAGGTGTGGGAATCTCCGTCACCAACAACCCGTATTGCAGCGTCAAGCCATCGCTGTCACTGGTAGCCACAACCAACGCCTTGTCGCTTAACGCCTGCGGCGCCGGCGGCGCGGATACCTCCACAGTCAGGTTCACGCTGTCGCCAGGGTTCAACACAGGCGTCTGCGCTGGCGTCACCGTCGTCGCCCATTGGTTCAAAACAGTCGTCAGGCTGTAACTGCTCGCCTCGTCGCCGCTGTTGGTCAACGTCAAGCTGTAGCTCACGCTCTGACCGGGCCCGACGCCGGCGCTCTGGTAGAAGGGCGTCACCGTCATGCCGGCATCCCACTGCGTCGTCACCAGCGGATCAAACGTCATCCCCGGTCCCCACACATACCAGGCATAGATCGGCTGCTCTTTCAAGTACAAATTAAAGAAAGCCGCCAGCCAGCGATTCGTAATAGCCAGTTGGGTTTCTGCCGGCATTGACCCGCCGCAGTTGCCCAACCCGCTGGCAAAGGCGCAATGATCCCCCCCTTGCAGCACAGGCAGCAGCCGCGGCGCATTCCCATTGTCATACATCGGCTGCTGGTGATTAGCCACCGAAGCGATAAAGTCATCGCTGCCCCCCAACAGCGCCACAGGCACATGAATGTTCGCCATCGCCTCCACCGCCGAATCGGGGAACGTTTTCGCCGCCGCCATGTTAATCACCGCTTTCACCCGCGGGTCCTCCGCCGCCGCCAGAATACTGACGCCGCCCCCCATCGAATGCCCCGACAGACCAAAATGGTCTGTATCCACCTGCTGGTACAACTCCGAACCCGCGTTCGCGTTCTCCTCCTCCAGCCAGGTCAACGTATACTGCAAATCGTCGGCAAAAGCCGGGTGAGATGGGAACAAACCGCTGCCCGACTTGGAAGCAATCACGAAATACCCATAAGAAACCAGATGCTCGTAATTGCCCTGATAGATTAAGGGCGGCGCCAGAAAGCCATGCGCAAAAGAGATGCCTGGATAAGGCGCGCCGCTGCCATCATACGGCTGATTCGGCCCCGCAGCCGTCGCCGGATAAAAGAACCACGCTTCAAACGGATCGCCGCCGGGCCGGCTAACCGTAATCAACCGAAAACCCGCCTGGTAAGGTCCAGGTTGCGCCGGATCAGCCAGACCTGCCGGCAGCGGCAGCGCGCCCCCCACATCCCCCGCCATCGCCGGCGCACTTTCCGCCGCCGCCGTCCACACCGCCACAAACAACAACAGAAAGACAGCCAAAAAGCCCAAATTCAACTTGTGTTTCATCGTCAACTCCTTCAAAAATAGCATATCGTAGGGCGGGTTGGCAACCCGCCCATGGTACTCGTTCCACGCTCTGCGTGGAATGAAACATAGCCACGCTCTGCGTCGCCTGGAACGCAGAGTGTTCTGCGGGGCATTCCCACGTAGTTGGACATTGAGAAAATAATCGGGTAATCCCGCCGCCCCGGCCCGGGAAGGGGTAAGGTAGGGCGAGGGGCGCGCGGCGCCGCTCGCCCTCTCCGAAAGCCCCCTTCCCCCTAAAGGGGGAAGGGGGTTGGGGGGAT
>JAGVTM010000658.1 GCA_019136785.1 Chloroflexota bacterium
GTTGTATCATGCGCAGGCGGCGGGGGGCGGGCGGGTGACGGATTTGCATATTGTGTTGGGGGAGTTGTCGTCTTTTGTGGATGATTCGATCCAGTTTTACTGGGATTTTGTGAGCGAGGGCACGGCAGCGGCGGGGGCGCGGCTGCATTTTCGGCGCGTGTCGGCAGAAATGGTCTGCCAGGATTGCCAGCACCGGTACAGCCCGCGCGAACACCTGATCTGCCCCATTTTTGGCAGCGAGTACGTGCGCGTGGCGCAAGGGGAGGAGTTTTATCTGGAAGCGATTGACGTGGATACAGACGCAGACAGTACAGCGGACATTGAGCAAGGCAATGGGTAGGCGGATTCAGGTGGTAGAGAATATTATGGGAGCCAATGAGCGGCTGGCTGCCGGCAATCGGCAGATGCTGGACGCGGCGGGCGTGGTGGGGCTAAACCTGATGGCCTCGCCAGGGGCAGGCAAAACCAGCCTGATTGAACACACCATCCGGCGATTGGGGCAACAGGTGCGGCTGGCAGTGGTGGATGGGGATATTGCCACCAGCATTGACGCCGACCGCGCGGCGGCGGCCGGGGCGCAAGCCATCCAGATTAACACGGGCGGAGAGTGCCACCTGGACGCGGTGATGCTGCAAGCGGCGCTGGGGCAATTGGATTTGAATGACCTGGATTTGCTGATTGTGGAAAACGTGGGCAACCTGATTTGCCCGGCGAACTTTGCTTTGGGCACACACAAGAGCGTGTTGATTGCTTCTATTCCCGAAGGGGATGACAAACCGTATAAATACCCTGGCATGTATCGCGGCGTGGATGCGTTGGTGATCAATAAGATTGATTTGCTGCCTTATATTGCGTTCGACATGGATTACTTTCGGCGAGGCGTGGCGGCGCTGAATCCAGGGCTGGCGACGTTTCCGCTGTCCTGCCGCACAGGCGAAGGGGTGGAGGATTGGCTGGATTGGGTGTTGGCGCAGCTAAAGCATAAGGTACGATTGTCGCCGGGCGGCTGAGGATTGGCGGGCAAGATGCCCGCGCTACGCGATGGAGGTAGAGGGGGGAGAAGCGGGCAAGACGCCGCGGGCAAGACGCCCGGACCACGTGAGGAAGATGAGTGATTTGAGCGGCGCGCGCATTCACATTACGGGGGTGGTGCAAGGGGTAGGCTTCCGCCCGTTTGTGTATGGGCTGGCGCAGCGGCTGCAGTTGACGGGGTGGGTGCGGAACACGTCGGCAGGGGTGGATATTGAAGCAGATGGGGGGACAGGCGCGCTGCACGCTTTGACGCGGGCGCTGCGGGAAGAACTGCCGCCGCTGGCGCGCATTGAGGAGATGGTAGTCAGCTACCAGCCAGCCAATGGTTTTACGCGCTTCGAAATTGTGCATTCGCAGCCTGTGGCCGGGGCGTTCCAACCGGTGGCGGCGGATGTCGCCATTTGCGCGGACTGCCTGCGCGAGCTATTCGACCCACAGGATAGGCGTTATCGCTATCCATTTATCAACTGCACCAACTGCGGGCCCCGTTTTACGATTATTCAGAGGATGCCGTATGACCGGGGGCAGACGACCATGGGCTCATTTGCCATGTGCGCCGCGTGCGCGGCGGAGTATGAGAATCCGCTGGATCGGCGCTTCCACGCGCAGCCAACGGCGTGTGCGGTGTGCGGGCCACAGGTGTGGATGGAGATGAGTGGCGAGTGGTCAGTGGTCAGTGAGGGGGAGGGGGCGGTGCAAGAGGCGCGGGCGCGGCTGCAGGCAGGGGAGATCGTGGCGATTAAGGGGTTGGGAGGCTTTCATCTGGCATGCGACGCCACTAACGAGGCGACAGTGGCGGAACTGCGGCGGCGGAAGGGGCGGCAGGACAAGCCTCTGGCGGTGATGGTGGGGGATGCAGCGGCGGCGGCGCGGCAGTGCGTGTTAGATGAAGCGGGACAAGCGCTGTTAACGGGTCGGGAGCGCCCTATTGTTTTGCTGCGGCGGCGGGCGGAGTCCACGATTGCGCCGGGCGTGGCGCCCGGGCAGCATGACCTGGGGGTGATGCTGCCGTATACGCCGCTGCATCATTTACTGCTGGCAGCAGCCCCCGGTTTCCCGGAAGCGCTGGTGATGACCAGCGGCAACCTGAGCGAGGAGCCCATTGTCAGCGATAACGAGGAAGCACGGCAGCGGCTGGCGGGGTTGGCGGACGCTTTTTTGCTGCATGACAGGCCGATTGAGGCGCGGTGCGACGATTCGGTGGTACGGGTTGTGCCGGCATTTCCCCCCACCCCTTCCCGCCGCCTGTCCATCCGCCGCGCGCGGGGGTACGCGCCGGAGCCGCGGCGGCTGCCGTGGGCTGTGCCGCAACTGCTGGCAGCCGGGGCGGAATTGAAGAACACGTTTTGCCTGACCCGCGACCAGTACGCCTTCTTGAGCCACCACATCGGGGACATGGAGAATTACGAGACGCTGCAAGCGTATGAGCGGGCGGCGGCACATTATGAGCGACTGTTCCAGATTAAGCCACAGTTAGTGGCGCACGACCTGCACCCTGATTACCTGGCGACGCGGTATGCGCTGGCGCGGGCGGAAGCGGAAGGGCTGCCCACCGTAGGTGTACAGCACCATCACGCGCACATTGCGGCAGTAATGGCGGAACATGGGCTGCCTGGAGATCGGCCCGTGATTGGCGTGGCGTTTGACGGCACGGGGTATGGGGAGGATGGCGCGGTGTGGGGGGGCGAGTTCTTGATTGCCGATTACGGCGGCTATGAGCGGGCGGCGCATCTGGCGTATGCGCCGCTGCCAGGGGGAGAGAAGGCAATCCGCGAACCGTGGCGGATGGCGCTGGGCTGGTTGGCGCAGGCGGGCGTACCGTGGGATGAGGCGCTGCCGCCCATGCAGCACGCGCTGCGTCTGGAGCATGGTGAGACGGCGCTGGCGGCGCTGCGGCGACAACTGGCATCCGGGTTGAACGCGCCGCCGACCTCCAGCATGGGGCGGCTGTTTGACGCAGCGGCGGCGCTGATCGGGGTGCGGCAGGTGGTGAGTTATGAGGCGCAGGCGGCGATAGAGTTGGAGGCGCTGGTGGATGCGACGGTCGAGGAAAGGTATCCCTTTGCCTGGGCCGGGGAAACCATTGATGCTGCGCCGGCGCTGGCGGCGCTGGCACGGGATTGGCGGCAGGGCGCGCCTGTAGCGGCTATGGCGGCCCGTTTTCATAATAGTGTGGCGGCGCTGACGGCGGCAGCGTGCCGGCAACTGCGGCAGCAGCACCACATACAGGAAGTGGCGCTGAGCGGCGGGGTGTGGCAGAACGTGACGCTGCTGCGGCGGACGATGCGGGAACTGGCGGCGGACGGGTTTGTGGTTTACGTGCATGAAGCCATCCCCACCAATGATGGCGGGCTGGCGCTGGGGCAGGCGGCAGTGGCGGCGTGGCGGCGGCGGACAAGTTGACCGTTTGTCCTACAGGCAAGAAAGCCGATGGATGAAAACAATCAGGATTTCGCAGATTTCGCAGACCGATGGACAGTTCAACTTCTGACCACCAACCTGTTCACTGACCACTGTTCACTGACCACTGTTCACTGACCACTGTTCACTGACCACTGGAGGAATTGATTATGTGTCTGGGCGTGCCGGGAAAGATTGTGGCAAGGTATGAGGTGGATGGGCTGCCGATGGGCAAAATTGACTTCGGCGGGACGGTGCGCGAGGCGTGTCTGGCGTATGTGCCGGAGGCGGGGGTGGGAGATTATACGGTGATTCACGTGGGGTTTGCCATCAGCCGGTTGAGTGAGGAGGAGGCGCAGGCGACGCTGGAAATGCTGCGGGAGATCATACAGTTGGAGGAGGAGATTGGGCCGGCGGATGGGGCGTTGTGAAGGCGTTGGCAGGTATGGGCGGATGCCGGCTGGAAGCCGGCGCTACGGTTGGCGCTACGGTTGGCGCTACGGCGGCAAGGGTGTGAAATGAAGTATGTGACGGAGTACCGGGACGCGGCATTGGTGAAGCGTACCATCCGCGAAATTGAACGAACGGTCACGCAGCCCTGGGTGTTGATGGAGATTTGCGGCGGGCAGACGCACGCGATTGTACGGCATGGGCTGGATCAGGTGCTGCCGCCGGAGATTGAACTGGTGCATGGGCCAGGCTGCCCGGTGTGCGTCACGCCATTGGAACTGGTGGATAAGGCGCTGGCAATTGCGGCGCAGCCGGGGATGATTTTTACGTCTTATGGGGATATGCTGCGCGTACCCGGAACGGCGCGGGACTTATTCTCGGTACGGGCCAACGGCGGGGACGTGCGCGTGGTCTATTCGCCGCTGGATGCGGTGAAGATAGCGCAGGCTAACCCCGATAAGGAGGTCGTCTTTTTTGCTATCGGCTTTGAGACGACGGCGCCCGCCAACGCCATGAGCGTGCTACAAGCGAAAGCGTTGGGGCTGACCAATTTCAGCGTGCTGGTGTCGCACGTGTGCGTGCCGCCAGCCATGCACGCCATTTTGGGGTCGGCGCATAACCGCGTGCAAGGGTTTCTGGCGGCGGGGCACGTGTGCGCGGTGATGGGGTATTGGGAGTATCCGCCGCTTGCCGAGAAGTACCGCACGCCCATTGTGGTGACCGGATTTGAACCGCTGGACATTGTGCAGGGCATCCTGGCGGCGGCGCGAATGCTGGAAGCCGGCCAGGTGGGGGTGGAAAATGCGTATGGGCGGGCGGTGACGTATGATGGAAACCGGGCGGCGCAGGCGGTGATTGCGCAGGTGTTTGAGGTGCGCGACCGCAAATGGCGGGGGGTGGGCATGATTCCCCTGAGCGGTTGGGGGCTACGCCCGGCGTTTGCCGCCTTTGACGCCAAAACGCGCTTTGACGTGGGCGACATCCAGCCGCAGGAGTCGCCGCTGTGTATTGCGGGGCAGATTTTGCAGGGCTTGCGGAAGCCGCATGACTGCCCGGCTTTTGGGGTTGATTGCACGCCAGAGCATCCGCTGGGGGCGACGATGGTATCCGCGGAGGGGGCGTGCGCGGCGTATTATCGTTATGGCCGGCATTTCGCCAACCTGGAGGCGACGCATGTCTGAACAAGGGCGCGAGCTGGTGGAAGCTGACGGCCTGGCAGGGGCGGCGTGCCCGCTGCCGCTGGCGCACGACGAAAAGGTGGTGTTGGGGCACGGCAGCGGCGGCAAGATGTCGCACGACTTAATCCGGCGGCTGTTCTGGGCGCAGTTGGGGAATGAGGTGTTGGCGCGGGGGAATGATGCCGGCATTATCACCCTCCCCCCCGGCCGCGTCGCCATCAGCACCGACTCGCACGTGGTGTCGCCGCTGTTTTTCCGCGGCGGGGATATTGGGCGGCTGGCGGTGTGCGGCACGGTGAACGACCTGGCGATGATGGGGGCTGCGCCGCTGTATCTGACGGCGGGTTTTATTTTGGAGGAAGGGCTGCCGTTGGACGTGTTACAGCGGGTGGTGGGGTCTATGCGGGAGGCGGGGGAAGATGCCGGCATTCAAATCATTGCCGGCGACACCAAAGTGGTGCAGCGGGGCAAAGCGGACGGGTTGTACATTAATACCGCCGGGGTGGGCGTCGTGCCCCCTGGCGTGAACATTGGCGGAGAGCAGGCGCAGCCGGGGGACGTGGTCATCCTGTCCGGACCTATAGGGGATCACGGCATTGCCGTGCTGAGCGCGCGCGGCGAACTGGGCTTCGAGGCGGACGTGGACAGCGACGTTATGCCGCTCAACCATTTAGTAACGGTGATGCTGGCCGCCAGCGACCAGATTCACGTGCTGCGCGACCCGACGCGGGGGGGCGTAGCCACCACGCTCAATGAAATTGCGCGGCAGTCGGGGGTGGGTATTGTGCTGGCGGAAGCGGCTATTCCCGTGCGCCCCGCCGTCCAGGCTGCCAGCGAAATGTTGGGGTTTGAC
>JAGVTM010000653.1 GCA_019136785.1 Chloroflexota bacterium
GTCAATTTCATCCAGCACAATCACCGGGTTGCGCGTCTTGGCGTCGCGCAGGGCGCGAATAATTCGCCCCGGAATCGCGCCAATGTACGTGCGCCGGTGCCCGCGAATTTCCGCCTCATCGCGCACGCCGCCCAGGCTGATGCGCACCATTTTGCGCCCCATTGCCCGCGCCACGGAGGTGGCAATGGAGGTCTTGCCCACGCCTGGCGGCCCGTTGAGGTTGATGATCGCTCCTTTCATATTCGGCCCCGCCAGTTTGCGCACCGCCACGTATTCCACAATCCGGTCCTTGACGTCTTCCAGACCATAATGGTCTTCGTCTAACACCTGGCGCACGTGCGTCGTGTTCATGTTGTCTTCGGTCAGGGCGTTCCACGGGATCTCAATCATCCATTCCAGGTACGTGCGGATGACGCTGGCTTCGGCGCTGTGCTGCCCCTGCCGTTCCAGCCGTTTCAATTCTTCCATCGCCCGCTTGTGTACTTCTTCGGGCATCTGGGCGTCTTCAATTTTCGCCCGCAGTTCCTCAATCAGGTTCTCTTCGTCTTCGCCTAGCTCTTTGCGAATAGACTTCATCTGCTCGCGCAGCATGTAATCCCGCTGCGCCTTATCGGCGTTCTGCCGCGCGTCTTGCTGGATAGCGTGTTTCACTTCGGCGATACGGATTTCCTGCATGAGGTGGGTCAGCACCATTTGCAGTCGCTCGCTGCCGTTGGTGTTGGTCAGCAGTTGCAGTTGCAGCTCAAAGGGCAGGTTCAGCAACCCGGCCAGGTAGTCAGCCAGTTCGCCTGATGTGTGCTTGGTGCGCAGGGCGCTGAGCACCTGGCGGTTCACTTCGCCCAACAGTTCCGCATATTGCTCCAGATGGGCAATGGCATCCGCCATCAGCTCCAGGTCGGCGGCGTCGCGGGCGTCCGTTATCTCGACGTAAATGCCGGCAAGATACGGCTCGCTGCTGGTAATATCTATTAACCGCACCCGCCGCTGCAATTCAGCCAGCATTTGCACGCCCACTTGCGGCGCGCGCATCACGTCACGCACATTTGCCAGCACCCCCACGGGCGCCAGGTCGGCCATTTCCGGGTCTTCTACCTCCGCGTTGTACTGCACCAGAATGAGAATCTGCCCGTCATCCTGCGTGGCTGCCTGCGCCGCCGCCAGCGAACTGCGACGACCAATGGTAATGGTGGTAGTGATGCCGGGGAATAATGCGCCGCCGCGCAGCGGCACAATCGGAACCGAATTCGGCAATAAACTCATCAAACGATCTCCTTGCGATAGGCGCAGAGCGGTTGCCCCTTCTTCTGGCATTTGCCCTGCCCTCTGGCAATAACGGGTATGACACGCCTTATCCTATCTACAAATGTATCTTAGCCCCCGCCCGCCAAAGAGACAATAGAACGGGCGTCAGAATCCCATTAGAAATTGCTACCTTGACAACACATGCCCTCGTAGCCGCGGTTTCCTAACCGCCTACTGACCCGGGCCACTGCATAATCGCCAGATAGCGACCCGAACGGGGCGGAAAGAACAGGCGAGAAAGACGGCGCATGAAGCGAAAGTGTGCCGGCATTTCCCCCGTCTGCCACACTTCCACAAAACCAAAGCGTTCGTAAAACGGCGTCAGCCCCGACTCGCACATCAGCCATAGCGGCGGCCCCGCCTCCTGCTGCAAATGCTCCACCAGCCGCCTCCCCACCCCTTGCCCGCGCCAGCCCGGCTGCGTCACCAGCGACGCCAGTTCGTTCACGCCCTCCCCATGCGGCTTGACCTGAATGCAGCCGATAATCTGCCCTTCCGCGTCCACTGCCAGCCAGAAACGCTGCCAGTCCAGGCGGAAAGGATTCAGCCGCGCCCCGCGCACCATCTGTTTGATAGTCGCCGCATCGCTGGCTGTGGCGCGTCGCAGGGAAAGCGCAGGTATCATTCGTTGCCGGGTGGTGGCGGTGCGGCGCGCTGCCGCAAGCGCGCCTGCACCCCCTCGCTTTGTAGCTCGCGCAGCGCGTCGCGGGCAATCCAGTTGCCGCTTTTGCTGTTCTGCCCCAGGATGCGGTTAGCGGCGGCGATGGCCGCCTGGTTAAGGGCCAGATTGCGCTTGCCGATTTGCCGCAGCGCCCAGTTGACGCCTTTTTTAACCATATCGCGCCCGTCGCCAGCCTCCCGTTCAATCAGGGGCAAGAAGCGCGCCAGCGCTTCATCGCTGGCTTTCTTATCCTTGACCGCCAGTTGCGCCATCAGCACAAACCCGGCCCGTTTCACGTAAGTCTCTTCGCGCGCGCTCCAGGCGACAGCCTGTTCATAGGCATAAGGCGTCTTGTAAAACAGATTGGAGACCACCTGGTCGCATATCTCCCAATAGTCAAACCCGGCGGCCCAGGTTTCCATCTGCGCCAGGGTAAGCTGTTTGGGTACAGCCGTCAACGAAGCCAGAATGCGCGTCTCCCGCGTATCCACAGCCCACAACTGCGCCGCCAGGGCGTGATTCTTGCCAATATCGCGGGCTAACTGGCGCAAATCAGGCAGCGACACGCCATACGTGTGAGCCGGCGTGATGCCAAAGCGAGCCATCCCCGCCACGTTTTCCGGGCGACCCAGGGCCTGCAAACGTTCGATAATCTGTTCAACCGTCATTTTGCCGCCGCTTATTCGCTTTCGCGGCTGGCGCGGCGCATACGCCCCAGCATCATGAAGAAGCTGCCCACCATCGTAAAGAACGCCAGCGCCACTTTGGTGACATCCATGATGGGTTCGACTTCGATGCCTTTGGGCCCAATGGCAATAGCCGCTACCGGGCGCGACAGCACAGCGCCGCCGCCGCCCCCGCCACCAAACTCCTGGGTCGCGCCGCCCTCAGCCGTTTCCCCCTCACTTTTGCCCGGTGCACTGCCGCCGCCCGCGCCGTAACCATAACCCAGGCCCACGCTGACTTCAGCCGCCGTGATCAGTGTGTAATCCCCTTTTTCCACCGGTTCGCTGTAGACGGCGCTGCTGCGAGCCGTCTGGCTTAACGACTGCAGCAAATCAAAAGCTTCGCTCTGGTTTTTAACTGTGTTGGCAAAAAAGCCGTTGTTCAATTCGTTCATGATAACTCCTTTGAAAACAGCGTATCGTAGGGCGGGTTGGCAACTCGCCCATCCCTTCGACGATGGATGGCAGCCGTCCGCGCTCAGAGCTTGCCCTGAGCCTTCCGAAGAGCCTGCCAAAGGGGACAGGGCTGCAAAAACAGTCTCACGCGGAGACCCGTAGGACAAACTGTCAGTTTGTCCGCGCAAACGACCAGTTTGCGCCACAAATTTTCATTTCATCTTTCATTACCCGTTACCTGTTTTCCGTCGCCTGTTGACAAATCCAGGCAGCAGCAAGAAAAGCAACGCCAGCGCCCACAAACTGATCTGCGCCAGGCGGGTCACATCGGGAATGGGGATGAATTCGGTTGTTTCCTTGTGCTCCAGCAGCAGACCCGTGGGACGGTTATACACCAGTCCCGCGCGCAGAGAACCAAAAGGAGAGCGTCCCCCCATCCAATGCAGTGAAATAGACTCAGATTGGGGCGTTATGCGCCAGCCCTGGCGTTCAACCGGGCTGCCGGCATTTATCTGGCGCTGCCATACGAGTGGTGAAGCGGGCTGCTGGAGCGGCCCGAGTTCTGTGGTCATAATCACTACCTTGAATCGAACTGAAAGCGACATAACGCGGCGGCTTCATCAAGACGCGCCCGCCGTGACGCTTTGGCTATCAAAAAGGTTGCCAGATATGCCAACCTGCTCCAAAATTCTACCGTTACATCCTGAGTTTATTTTACGGTAAACGCCTGGAATCTCCCACCCTTGTTTTCTGCGAGTTGAGGTCTGTCATGAAAAAGAAATACCCTATTCTCCAACTGGGACTGCTTGGTTTGCTTCTGTTGCTGGCGCGCCCGGCCAGCGCCGTCCAGACGGCGGCCAATTTCCTCATAACCGAAGTGTACTATGACACGCCAGGCGCCGATGAAGAGGAAGAGTGGATTGAACTGGCTTACCTGGGCGCGGAATCGTTGCCTTTGGCTGGCTATAAACTGGGCGACGAAGAAAACAAAGGGCAGCGGGAAGGGATGATGGTCTTCCCCGAAGGCGCTGTAGTCGCCCCAGATCAGGTGTTGGTGGTGGCTCAAACGGCTTCAGGCTTCCGCAAACTGTACGGCGTCGCCCCAGATTACGAGATGTTGGATACAGATGCCGCGGTACCCGATATGGCGCTGTATGCCGCCTGGGGGGAGGGAACCGTCGGCCTGGCGAACGGCGGCGACGAAGTGCTGCTGTTGGATGCGCTGGACAACGTTGTGGACGCCATTAATTATGGCGATAGCGTGCAATACTTTGCCCCGGCTGTAGGTGCGGTGCTGCGCGGGCAGAGTATTGAACGAGTGCCCGCTTCCTGCGACACCGACAGCGCCGGCGACTGGCAGCCCCAGCGCACGCCCACCCCTGGCGTGATTAGTTTCGATGGCGAGTGCGCGCCTGCGGTCCCTGCAGAAGCGTTAGCCGCCGCCGCTGTCGCTGCCAATGATCTGCCCCCCATCGGACAGATTCAAGGCACGCGCGACGTGGCGGCGCAGGTGAATCAAGAAGTGACCTTTCGCGGCGTGGTGACGGGCATGTACGAGGACCGCAATGTGGAGGGTACCACGTACTACACTTTGTTTGTGCAGGATGTGCCTGGCAGCGAAGATGGCGACCCACAAACGTCCGACGCCATTGCCGTGTTCGCTGGCGTGCGCCGCCCCCAGGTGGTTACTGGCGATCTGGTGCGGGTTACGGGACAGGTGACGGAGTTCTTTGGCTATTCGGAGATTGACGACAACGGCTTGCAAATCGAGGTGGAGAGTCGCGGAATCCCCCTGCCTGCGCCCATTCCCATCAACCCGCCCGTTGACACTGCCGCGGCGGCGGCTTATTTTGAGCCGTTAGAGAGTATGCGCGTCACGATTGAGGGGAGCGCCCCGGTTTTGGGCCCAACGTTTAGTGGCTGCGCTTTTGCCGTGGCTCCGCCAGATGCCGGCATCACCCGCGTTATCCGCCAGCGCGAAAGCGATCCCATTGGTCAAATCATCCCCATCTTGCATACCACCGACATTACCTGCGCTGGTTTCCCAGACGTCAAGGTCGGCGATCAGGTTGAGGGCATTGTTGGCCCCCTGATCTACAACTTTGACCAGTTCAAAATTGTGCAGCAGCAAACCAACGACCTGCGCGTCACTGTGGCTGACCCCCTACCGCTGCCTGAACCGTTGCGACCAGGGTTGGGACAGTTCACCATTGCCACCTTTAACGTGGAAAACTACTTTGACCTGATAGACGATACCCACACCGACGCTGAACCCAAGCCATCGCCCGCCGAACTCAGTATCAAACAAGCCAAGCTGACCTACGCCCTCAGCGATGTTCTGGGCTGTCCCACCATAGTGGGCATCATCGAAGTGGAAAAAGCGTCTCTGTTGGAAGAACTGGCGGCGCTGACCGCTGACGCATGTGGTTTCACATATACCGTCAATCATATGGAAAGCCCGGATGCCCGCGGCATTGACGTGGCCCTGCTCACCCACCCAGAGCGCGTAGTTGTGCAGTCATTGGCACTGCGCCAGGGTTGTTCCTCCATCCGCACCGAGGCGGACGATGGCTCCGTTAACTGCCCGGCGGGCGAGTTCCCCCTGTTCTCGCGCCCACCCTTGCAAGCGTCACTGACGGTGGATGGCCAGCCTTTGCTGGTGCTGATGAACCATTTCAAGTCAAAACGGGGCGGCGACCTGGAAACAGCCCCGGAGCGGTCGGCGCAGGCGCAGCATTTGAATGAACTGGTCAATGAAATTCTGGCTACTGACGCCGCCGCCAAAATCATCGTCATGGGCGACTTTAACGATTACAACCAGTCT
>JAGVTM010000329.1 GCA_019136785.1 Chloroflexota bacterium
GCCCGTTCAGCCACCAGGCGCGCCGTCTCCCGCAGTTGGCTATCGTAAGGATCGCCCATCTTCAGAATGCGCGTTGGCAGGCTGTGGGCGCTAAAGACCACATGCACCGCATCTCGCTCCGCTGCGGGCCACTGCTGTAACCCTTCCCGCACCCGATTCGCCAGCGCCTCAATCAGCAGCGGCGCGTCATGGTAGCTGGCAACGTGCGCAAACGTAATGTCCCCTCGATACATGGCCAGCCCGTCGGCGATCTTGGCTTGATATTTAGCCACGCTCAGTTTGCTAAAGTGGGGCGCCAAAACCAGGCTGATGGCGTGCGTAATTCCGTCAGCCAACATCTGGCCCACCACTTCTTCAATCCAGGGGGCCCAGTGGCGCATCCCCAGGTAGCAGCGAAACAGGGTGGGGTCAAGTTGAGCGGCCACAGCCGCCGCTTGCTGCTGCGTAATGGCTAACAAGGGGGATTTGCCGCCAATCCGGCGGTAATTGTGGGTTATTTCCGCCAGGACGGCGGGCGTGGTGGGGCGTCCGCTGCGAATGTCCGCCAGATAGCCGGGGATTTCGTCCAGCGAATTCGGGCCTCCATAAGCCATAATTAACACGCCCAGCGGATAGCGAACATCATTCATGCTGACCTCCTACCGCTGTTTGTTCATGCACGTAATCTACCAGCCGCCGCACGTTGTCCACCGGCGTGTTGGGGAAAATGCCGTGCCCCAGGTTGAAAATGTGACCGGGACGCCCGCCCGCCTGGCGCAGCACCTCATCCACCCGCGCCCGCAGTTCCCGCCATGGCCCCAGCAAAGCCACGGGATCGAGGTTGCCCTGAATGGCGCGATCATAACCAATCTGCGCCCAGGCCCAATCCAGGGGCATGCGCCAGTCTACGCCAATCACATCGCCGCCACAGGCAGCCACTTGCGGCAGATAAGCGGCGGTTCCCGTGCTGAAGTTGATAACGGGCACGCCTGTTACCCGCAGCATCTCCAAAAGCGCCACATTATACGGCTGCACGTAGCGCACATAATCCGCCTGGCTCAGCGCCAGCCCGGCCCAGGAATCAAAGATTTGCAGCGCCGCCGCCCCTGCCGCCGCTTGCTGCCGCAGGTAATCTCCTTGCACCGTGACCAGTTTGGTCATTAACCGTTTCCAGGCGGCGGGTTCGTGATACATCAAGGATTTGACCTGGGTGTAATTCCTGGAACTGCCCCCCTCAATGGCGTAGCTGGCCAGCGTGAACGGAGCGCCGGCAAAACCAATGAGCGGAATGCCGCGCGGTTCTAACTCTGCCACCGCCAGTTTGATAGCTTGCAAAGTTGCCGGCATCGTTTCCGCCGCCGGCGGCGTAGCCAGCATATCAATGTCATATGGGCGGGTAATGGGATTGTGAATCACGGGCCCCTCCCCCTTCACAAACTCCAGTTGCAGCCCCATGCCCATTAGAGGCGGCAAGATGTCCGCGAAAATGATGGCCGCATCCAGATCAAAGGCGTCAATCGGCTGCAAAGTGACGGCAGCCGCCAGTTCAGGCGTCTGGATCACCTCCAGCATACTATGCTCTGCCCGAATGGCGCGGTATTCTGCCATGTAGCGTCCCGCCTGGCGCATCAACCAGATGGGGGTGTGCGGAGTGGGCAGCCGGCGACAGGCGCGCAAGAAGGGAGCGGTGGGTTCAGTCGTCGCCGCGGCGGAGGCGGCAACGGCGGCAGGGGTTGTAAACATGATGGTATCCTTTAAGCAGTCATTGGCGGCGGTCTGTCACGTCTTTTTGCCAGATGGCTTTGCCGGCAAAAAACGGCCCCAACCGTTCCAAATGCAGCGACGTCTGCTTCGTTTTACGCATCCGCTGCACGATAGAAGAAAGCGGATACAATTCGGGCCCAATCAGCCCGACCACAAAATCGTTATCGTTTTTATCCAGACCATGGCAGGCCAGCCGGATATCCGTACCCAGACCCGCCCGGCCATAGGCGCGCCCGATGCCGCCATGTTCCATCAAGATGACCCGCTGCTCCTGCGCCGAAAGCTGTTCAAAGGAGCCGGCGCGCCGCAGCGGATACCAGATAGCCCAGGGCCACTCGGGGCTGGTGACGCGGCGGCGCGGGCGATCAATTAGCATCTCTTCCAGGTCGGGTTCATACCCCAGGGCGTAAGTGCGCCCCAGCATGGTGTACTCTGGCTTGGGCGTCAATTCGCTGAAAGGGGGGCGGTTGAGCAAACGACGCACGGTTGTCAAGAAAAAGTCAGGCGTTTCGCTGAAGGTGAGCAGGGCGACGCCTTGGGGATCGTTGATGTCTTCGTAGAGGGCGCCGGGGATGCCGGCATCTTCCAAAGCCGCAATCAACGCCGATGGTTCCGGGCAGCCGCCAAACGCCATGAACTGCATAAACAGGCGGCGGTCGCTAAAGATCGTCTGACCATCCTGACCGCGCCCTTTCTCATTGATGTCCAGATGCTCTAAATCGTTTTCACTCATGAAAGCTGTTCCTCTTAGCCCAACCAACGCGCAGCGTCGAGGGCGTGATAGGTGATGATCAGATCGGCGCCCGCCCGTTTGATGCCTAACAACGCTTCCAGCGCCGCCTGTTCTTCGTTGAGCCAGCCGTTAGCCGCCGCCGCCTTAATCATGGCATATTCGCCGCTGACGTTGTACGCTGCCAGCGGCATTTCAGGGAAGGCGTCCCGCACCCGCCGGATTATGTCCAGATAGGGTAAGGCAGGTTTGACCATCAAGAAATCCGCCCCTTCCGCCACATCCAGCGCCGCCTCGCGCAGCGCCTCCCGCGCGTTTGCCGGGTCCATCTGGTGCGTTTTGCGGTCGCCAAACTTAGGCGCGCCGTCGGTGGCGTCGCGGAAGGGCCCGTAGAAAGCGGAAGCATACTTGACGGCATAGGACATGATAGACACGTGCTGAAAGTCGTGCGCGTCCAGGGCGCGGCGAATGGCAGCAACCATGCCATCCATCATGCCGCTGGGCGCCACAATATCCGCCCCCGCCGCCGCATGGCACACGGCTGTGCGCTGCAGAATATCCAGCGTGGCGTCGTTGAGCACGTATCCTTCCGGCAGATGGAAGGCGCCGGCATTCAACAACCCGCAGTGACCATGGTCGGTGTATTCACACAGGCAAACGTCCGTGATAACCACCAGTTCGGGCGCGGCGGCTTTGATAGCCCGCACCGCCTGGGGCACAATGCCCGCTGGATCGAAATTTTCCAGGCCAATGGGGTCTTTAGCGGCGGGCAGTCCAAACAAAATGACCGCCGGAATGCCCAGACTGGCTGCCCGCTCCGCCGTCGCGCCCAGTTGATCCACCGACAACTGGCAAACGCCCGGCATTGAACTAACCGGCTGGCGCACACCGCGACCGTGCGTGACAAAAAGCGGGTAAATGAAATCTTCCGCGCGCAGATGCGTTTCCCGCACCATTGCCCGCATGGCAGGCGAAAGGCGCAGCCGTCGCGGCCGCACCACCGGCGGCGGGGCAGCGGTTGTTTGGGTTTCGGCAGGGGCTTGAACCATCATCATCCATTTACTCCGGTGGGGGACTCTGAAACAAGGCAATCAAGGCGGCTGTCAGGCCGTCAATCGTATATTCGCCAGGCACAGCGTGAACGGCAAAGCCACACTCCCTGGCGGCGGCGGCAGTAATGGGCCCAATACACACAATAAAAGCCTGGTCAAGCTGGCGGTGCGCACCGTCCAGATGAGCTTCATCCAGCATCTGCACGAAGTTATGCACGCTGGAAGGGCTGGCGAAGGTGATAGCGTCCACGCCTGCTCGCAGGCGTTCCAGGGCGACTGCCTCTGCCACCGCCGCCACGGTGTCATATAGAGGAATGTCGTCCACGACTGCCCCTTGCGCCTGCAACTGCGCCACAATTTCGGGGCGGCCCAGGCGGGCGCGCGGCAGCAGCACCCGTTGGCCCCGCAGGTCTCCCAATCCAGCCGCCAGCTTTTCCCCCACAAACTCTGCCGGCACAAAATCAGGCGTAATGCCCCGTTCCTGCAGTTTGCTGGCTGTGGCAGAGCCGCTGGCAGCCACCCGCAGCCCGGCGGGCAGGTCGCCAGACACAGCCTGGCAGAAGAAATCCACGGCGTTAGCGCTGGTAAAGATAAGCCAGTTATACTGGTCAAGCTGGCGCAGGGCGGCGTCCAGCCGCTCGCTGGGCAGCGGGGCAAAGGCAATAGTAGGGATGGCGATAGGTTCGGCTCCCAGGTCGGATAGCCGCTGGCAGAACGCCCCGGCCTGCGCCCGGCTGCGTGTGACCACAATACGCCGTCCAGATAACGGCAGGCGCGCGGGCAGTTCAGGCAACACGCGCCAATACCTCCTGCGCCCCTGCTGTCAGCGCTTGCTGCGCCAACTGGCGGCCCAACGCCGCCGCGTCTTCACCCTGCCCCGCCACCCGCACCAACTGCGTCCCATCAGGCGCAGCCACCAGTCCTTGCAGATGAATCACGCCCGCGCTCACGGCCGCATAAGCAGCGATGGGCGCAGCGCACCCGCCGCCTAAGCCTGCCAGGAATGCCCGTTCCGCGCTCACCGCCGCCTGCGTCGTCGGGTCGTGGACAGCTTGCAGCAAGGACAGCGTCAGCGCGTCATCGGCGCGGCATTGCACCGCCAGCGCCCCCTGCCCCGGCGCGGGCAGCATCTGCGCCAGCGGCAGCCGTTGGCTGATGGCTCCCGCTAACTCCAGGCGCAGCAGCCCCGCCGCCGCCAACACCGCCGCGTCATACTCCCCTTCTTGCACCTTCCGCAGGCGCGTATCCACGTTGCCCCGAATAGACCGGATCGCCAGATCCGGGCGCGCCGCCAGCAACTGCGCCTGGCGGCGCGTGCTGCTGGTTCCCACCACCGCGCCCACCGGCAGCGTTTCCAACGTCCACCCGGACGGACATACCAACGCATCCCGCGCGTCGGCGCGGCTGCTAATCGCTCCCAGCGCCAGCCCTGGCGTATCCGCCACAGGCAAATCCTTCAGCGAATGCACCGCCAGATCAATTTCATGCGCCAGCAAAGCCTCCTCCAACTCCGCCGTGAACAACCCCTTGCCGCCAACCTGGGGCAGGGGGATGTGCAGCGTCTGGTCGCCGCGGGTGACAAACGGCTGCACGCGGCACAACAGACCGGGCCAGGCGGCTTTCAGCAGTGCCACGATGTGGTTGGTTTGCCACAACGCCAGTTTCGAGGTGCGCGAGCCAATAGTCAGCGTGTGTGTAGGATTCATAGCTGTTCCAGGTTAGCGTCAACCAGGCCAAACAAATCGCGCACGGCCGCCGCGTACTCGTCCGCCTGCCCGGCGGCAGCGCTCTGTTTCAAGCGGATGGTCGGCTCATGCAAAATCTTGTTGACGATGGCCCGCGACAGGTGTTGGATGTGGGCCACCGTCTGCGGATCCACGTCCCCCAGGCGGCGCAGCGTGCGCGACAGTTCTTGCTGGCGGATCGCTTCCGCCTTTTGCCGCAGGTCGCTGATCACCGGACGGATAGCCAGCTTTTGCCACTCAGTTTCCAGGATGGCTAACTCTTGCGCAATGATCGCTTCTACCAGCGGGATTTCGTTGTAACGCGCTGCCAGAGCTGCGTCCAGGCTGGCCCGTAAGGCGTCCAGGTCGTATAGATGCACGCCCGGCAAATTGCCGGCAGTGGGGTCAATATCCCGCGGCACAGCCAGATCAACGAAGACGCGGCGGCGCGGCGGCGTCTGCTGCGCCAGTTCAGCCAGCAAATCGCGGCTGATAATGGCGTGAGGCGCGGCGGTGGCGCTGATCACAATATCCGCCAGCGCCAGCGCCTGCGGCAGTTCTGCCAGGCCATACGCCGTGCAGCCATGAGCCTGCGCCACCGTTTCCGCCCGCTGGCGGTT
>JAGVTM010000365.1 GCA_019136785.1 Chloroflexota bacterium
ATCACCAACAACACGGGTGGACAGGTAGGCGGCGGCATCTCCAATAATGGCACGCTAACGGTGACGTATAGCACCTTCAGCGACAATGAAGCCTTTCTGGGCGGCGCTATCGCCACAGGCGGTTCAGCCACACTGGATGCGGTTGTCATTTCCGGCAACAGCGCCAGTCTGGAAGGGGGCGGCGTCTACAATGACGGAGACCTGACGATCAACGACAGTCTCATTACCCAAAACAGCAGCGCAGACGGCGGCGGCATCCGTAACTTTGGCAGCGAAGCCAATCTGTATCTGAACAACACCCGCCTTGTGGACAACCACGGCCAGGGCGGCGGCGGCGTCAGTAATGTCTGGGGCAGTGTGACCCTTGATCACAGCACAGTTGATGACAACAGCGCGGCTGATGGCGGTGGACTATGGAACGGAACATGGGAACTGCCATTCCCAACACCAGAGAGCTATCGGCCTGCCCAAGACGAAGGCGGCACGTATATCGTCCGCAACAGCACCATCTCCAACAACGTCGCCGCCGGGCGTGGAGGAGGCATTAACAACGTGGTGGGCACGGTCATGCTGACCAACAGCACGCTTGCGGGAAACACGGCCAATATCGCCGGCGGCGGTATTCATAATGACGAGACAATCACCGTCACGTTCAGCACCCTGTCAGGGAACGCCGCGCCAACTGGAGGCGGCATTTACCTGGGGGGTGTTAACGCGATGACCACCATGGACAATACCATTGTGGCTAATAACCTTAGCGGCAACGACTGTTATGGCGCGATTACGTCTCTGGGGCACAACCTGGACAGCGATGGCTCTTGCAGCCTGACAGGACCGGGCGACCTGCCCAACACGGATCCGCTGCTTGGGCCGCTGCAAGACAATGGCGGAGCCACATTCACGCAGGCGCTGCTGGCCGGCAGCCCGGCGATGGATAGCGGTGATAATGATACCTGCCCGGACGCTGACCAGCGCGGCGTAGCCCGCCCCAAGGGGTTGGGCTGCGACAGGGGGGCGTATGAAGCGGTGAATATTCTGGTCAGGATGAACTATCAGTATTGGATGAATGATGGCAGCACGGACAATGGGCGGTATACGCTGCTGGCTGACGCCACTTATGTGGATGAAAGCAGCCGTACAGGCGTCTGGCAGTACCAGGCAACGCCCGCGCCGCGGCTGCTGCTGCGGTATGACCCCGGCTTTGGCTGCCTGGCGCTGTCTATTGGCTACTTCACAGCGCCAGGACAGGTGCGTGGCTGGCGGATTTGCCAGGATGGTTCGGGGGCGGTGGGTTACTGGGCAGGCGGTATCCTGCCGGCGGCGTTGGCGCTGCCTCGTTGATCTCGCAGCGCACGTTATAGCCCGATTTTCCAAAATCGGGTGGGCGATTTTAGAAAATCGCCCACCTGTCTATTTTTGCAGGATGGGCGGGTTGGCAACCCTCCCTACGGAGTTCGCATCCTTCGACAAGCTCAGAACAAGTCTGAGGATGCGAACTCCTTGATTTATTAGGGGGCGGCTAGGAGCCGTAGTAGAGCAGGAATTCGTAGGGATGGGGGCGCAGGCTGACGGGGCCGACTTCGTGTTCGTATTTGTAGGAAATAAACGCTTGCAGCACGTCCTCGGTAAAGACGCCGCCTTCCAGCAGGAAGGCTTTGTCTGCTTCCAGGGCGTCCAGCGCTTCGTTTAGTTTGCCCACGGTGGTGGTTACTTTGCTCATGTTCTCGTCTTCGAACAAGTCCATATCGGCAGGGTCGCCTGGGTGAATTTTGTTCTTGATACCGTCCATGCCAGCCATGACCATAGCGGCAAACGCCAGGTAAGGATTGGCGGCGGGGTCGGGACAGCGGAACTCAATGCGCTTGGCTTTGGGGGAGTGGGAGTACATGGGGATGCGCACGGCAGCAGAGCGGTTGCGGGCGGAGTAGGCGACGACGACGGGGGCCTCGTAGCCAGGCACCAGGCGGCGGTAGGAGTTGGTGGTGGGGGCGACAATGCCCAGCAGGGCATTGATGTGCTTCAAAATGCCGCCAATGTAGTAAAGAGCCATTTCGCTGAGGCCGGCATATTCGCTGCCGGCAAACAGCGGCTTGCCATCTTTCCATAAACTCTGGTGGGTGTGCATGCCCGACCCGTTGTCGGCATAAATGGGTTTGGGCATGAAGGTAGCTGTCTTGCCGTGCGCTTTGGCGACGTTCTTGACGATGTATTTGTATAGCTGTACGCGGTCAGCCATGGTTACCAGGCTGTCGTACTTCATATCAATTTCGCACTGACCGGCTGTGCCAACTTCGTGATGGTGGACTTCGACGTCAATGCCGGCAGCAATCATCACCCGCACCATTTCGGAACGGATGTCTTGCAGCGTGTCAAAGGGAGCCACGGGAAAGTAACCGCGTTTGTGGGGCACGGAGTGACCAAAGCCGAAAATACCTGAATTCCAGGGACCTTCGACGCTGTCTACCTGGTAGGCGGAGGAGTATTCGCCGGCGGAGTATTTGACCTGGTCAAAGACGAAGAACTCTGCTTCGGGCCCAATATAGACTTCGTCCGCCAGACCGGTGGCGCGCACGTAGTCAACGGCTTTTTTGGCGACATAGCGCGGGTCGCGGGAGTACGGTTCGCGTGTGATGGGATCGTATACGTCGCACACCAGACTCAGGGTTGGAGCGGCGCAAATGGGGTCGAGCACAGCCGTGGCGGGGTCGGCAATGAGGATCATGTCGCTGGCTTCGATGCTCTGGAAGCCACGAATAGAGGAACCGTCAAAGCCTAAGCCTTCATCAAAAGCGGCGTCGGGGTCAAAGGCTTCGATGGGCATGGAGAAGTGCTGCCACTGCCCAAACAGGTCAGTAAACTTTACGTCCACCATTTCGATGCCTTTTTCTTTGACAAAGGCCATTACGTCAGTTGGGGTCTTCATAAACAAACATCTCCTTCGAGAAAAGTGGTGAGTGGCGAGTGGTCAGTGGTCAGAAAATCAGCACAAGCCTTCGACAAGCTCAGAGGTTGCCCAGAGTTGATCGAAGGGACAGGTATGACGCGCCGCCGCTCATGGCACATTGAAAAATGGGCGCTGTTTCAGGGCTACAAGTGAAAACGCCCCACACGCCAGCTAGGTGAACTGGCGCGGGGGCGTCATGACCCTGAACAGTATCTTATTGACGGGCGGAAGTATAACCAGACGGGAAGTGGATGTCAAATCCTGTCAGGCAACGAAAAGAACGCCAGATGGATCAGCAGTTACCAGCCGCGGTCGCCGCCGCGGCTGCCGCCGCGCCGGTCGTCGCGGCGATCGTCACGACGGTCATCCCGCCGCCCACCACTGCCGCCAGAACGACTGCCGCCGCCGGGGCGACCACCGCTGCCGCCAGGACGACCACCGCCAGGGCGACCGCCGCCGCTGCCGCTGCCACCGCCGCCGG
Organism: Chloroflexota bacterium; assembly: GCA_019136785.1. GTDB lineage: Bacteria > Chloroflexota > Anaerolineae > Promineifilales > Promineifilaceae > JAGVTM01. The sequence goes on from JAGVTM010000365.1 coordinate 3,426, forward strand.
GGCGACCGCCGCCACCAGGACGGGGTTCGCGCGGCTTGGCTTCGTTGACAGTGAGGGTGCGACCGTCGAAGTCTTTGCCGTTCATGCCGGCAACGGCAGCTTCGGCTTCAGATTGGTCGGGCATTTCCACAAAACCAAACCCACGCGACTGGCCTGTGTCCCGATCCAGAATAATTGTGGCCCGAACGACCGTTCCGAATGCTTCAAACGCTTCTTGCAGCTCTTCTTGAGTCGTCTGCCGTGGCAAGTTTCCAACGTAAATATTCATCTTTTCCTCTTAAACTATTTAGATTGACGCTGCATCTATTCCGAAATCGGCTCCGCAGGAGGCCAATTTACCCCGATGCCAACGAACAGCGACTCATTTTGGACTCGATTGGAGTCCGTAATGGGGTCGAAACCAACAGTCTGGGCTGCGGCGGGATGGAACCAGCAGAAGTCCAGGCTATAGAAAACAAATGGCTCTTCAGACGGTGAAACGGTTGTGCACAGTGCGCCGCGCCTCTGCGGCTGTATGGTCACCTCGCTGTTATGAAGGTGAACGTCTGGCATAACTGGTTTGTGGACGATTTGTGACAATGAGGGATAGCGACCCGTTTATAAAAAAACCCAGACTTCCTGTCTGGGTAGTTCGATTCAAAGGCGAAAGAGACAAGTATCGCAACAAGTAGAAACATACAGCAGATTTCTCATCCTGTCAAGCAATTCTCAGTTTGAACAGGTTGCTATTTGGAGGGTGGTGGGAACCAGTGTTAGAGAAGCCCCCATCCCCCAACCCCCTTCCCCCTTCCTCTCAGGGGAAGGGGGCTTTCAGAGAGGGCGAGGGGCGCTGCGCGCCCCTTGCCCACCATTACCCCTTCCCTTTCTCTGGCCAGGCGTTTTGCCGTTGCTGATGGGGTGGGCAGAGTTGTTCAATCAATTTCACGGCGTGGCTGGCGCCGTTGTATTGGCGAAAGGCATGGGCCAGGCGCTGCGCCTGCTGTTGGAAACAGGGCTCGTTGAGCAGACGATCCAGGGCAGCACGGAAGCGGACGGGGGTGCAGCGTCGTCGCGGTATGCTCAAGCCTACGCCAGCATGGATAACACGCCGGGCATTGTCTAGCTGGTCGGATTCTGCCGGCACAACCAGCACGGGCACGCCGGCATTCAGGGCAGCCAATATGGCGCCAGCGCCGCCAGTAGAGATGGCTACGCGACAGCGCGGCAGCAGGTGATCATGGGGCAGCCAACGCGCCAGGCGCACATTAGGCGGCAGCGGTTCGGGATATACCTGGGACAGGGGGCGACGGCTGCCGGCAACCAGCACAGCCTGAATAGGGCGTCCGGCGACGGCGGCAATGGTGGCTTGCAGCAGGCAAGGTTGAGCCTTCATGCTGCCCTCATTGGCGTACACCAGGGGCCAATCGGGATGCAGATCAGCCAGACAATCGGGCGGCAGCCCGTTGCTGCGATAGAAATCCAGCTCGCCGTGATGGGGTTCCTCGTCAGGCTCGGTGTGCCAGATCAGGGGGCCGACATAGTGCACGGATGCCGGCAGGTCACGGCGACTGTAGTCAAATTCTGGCGCGCCGCGCACCAGGTAAAGAGGCAGCGTAGCCAGGTGGGCGTTTAAGGGAACGCGCAGACGGGACAAGCCGTACTGCTGGCGCAGGGCGCTGGCAGCCTGTTTGAGTTCAGCCGCCAGGCGCTGGCTGGCGCGTTGGGCTAACCGGTTACGTAAACGTCCCGCCAGGGTACCGCCAGCCGGCAGCCCCACGCCCCATACAGGCGCATCGGGCCCAGGGATCATGCAACCAGCGGCAAAGGGGGCCATGACCACGGGAATATGGTCGCGTTCATGCAGGATCAGGGCGGGGCCCAGCATGGTGATGTCGGTTATGATGGCGTCTGGCTGCCAGCGACGCAGGATGGGTTCCAGGTCTTGTATCTGGTCGGGAATGGTTTCCAGCATCCAGGCGCGCAGCAGGGCAAAAAAAGCCAATGGTTGGCGCCAGCGCCAGCGACGGTTCTCCGGCGACAGCCAGGCGTCTACGATGGCTTCGTCGTTATGGACAAAGGGAAAACAGAGAAAGCCTTCTCTTTCAATGGGACGTTGGAAACGAGGGCCAGTATAGAACGCGACTTCGTGCCCGCGCTGGCGCAAAGCAGCCGCTATAGCCATATGGGGATGGATTTTGCCATAGAGGGGCCAATCGGTTATGAGTATGCGAGACATTGGCGTTTACTCCCTCCCCCCAAAATGTTGCATACTCTCAACCGAAAAGATAAATGGGATGAGGTTCCATAGTAATGTTCATTGACAGCACCACCGGTAAGGTCGTGTCCCCTTAAGGTTAAAATGATGGGTAGATTCTCATTAGTAGTTATCCATCAAAGTGCGGTTGACAGGCCACTACGGTGGCGAAGTGGCTACACAGCGAAAGCCGACATTGTCATA
>JAGVTM010000274.1 GCA_019136785.1 Chloroflexota bacterium
GATTTTGGGGCAGATTTACCAGTCCGTGGCCCGCAACTGGCGCAGCGAACATCTTAACCTGCGCGGTTTTGCCTCGCCTATCTCTGTGCGCAACCTGATCAACGATGTGCCGGACGACGTGGTGAATACACTGCTGGCCGTTTGCCAGACGAATGCGCCCCTGTTCCACCGCTATTTCCAATTGAAGGCAAAATGGTTGGGCATGGAGAAACTGCGCCGCTATGACATCTATGCCCCCATTGCCCGCACCAGCAAGCGGTATTCTTTTGCCGAAGCGGCGGATCTGGTGCTGCGCAGTTTCGCCGAGTTCGATCCAGAAATTGCGCGGATGGCGGAGCGCGTCTTTGCCCAGAACCATATTGACAGCGAAGTGCGCAAAGGCAAGCGGAGCGGCGCGTTTTGCGCCACGATTGAGCCGGCGCTGACGCCCTGGGTGCAGCAATCTTATCAGGGGCGACCTGACGACGTGGCCACCCTGGCGCACGAGTTAGGGCACGCCATTCACAGTATGCTGGCGGCGCATCATACCGCTCTGACGCAGCAGTCGTCGCTGCCGTTGGCGGAGACGGCTTCTACCTTTGGCGAGATGCTGTTGATTGACCGGCTGTTGGCGGAAGACCCCAGCCCCGACGTGCAGCGAGATTTGCTGTTCACGCAGTTGGATGACGCCTATGCCACCATTTTGCGCCAGGCTTACCTGGCTTTGTTTGAGCGGGAGGCGCATGATCACATTGCCCAGGGCGCGCCTGTTGATGCTCTGTCAGACCTGTATCTGCGGCTGTTGACGGAGCAGTTTGGCAGTTCGCTGGATTTGAGCGATGACTTTCGGGTGGAATGGGTAGAAATCCCCCACATTTACAGCGTCCCGTTTTATGTGTATGCGTATGCCTTTGGGCAACTGTTGGTGTTGTCGCTGTACCAGCAATACTTACAGGAAGGCGCAGCATTTAAGCCTCGTTATAAGGCGATCCTGGCTGCGGGTGGGTCGGCGTCGCCGGCGTCTATTTTGGAGCGTGCCGGCATAGACATGCACGCCGCAGAGTTCTGGCAGGGTGGGTTTGACGTGGTGGCTTCCATCATGGATCGGCTGGCGCAGATTCCCGTAACCCCGGCAGCCTGATGCGCTTGCGGTTTTAGGGTGGACGTGATACAAAGCGCGCGTTGCACATTGAACCAGTTTTGAAGAAGGGCGAAAAGATGTTAGATAGTGAAACTGTCGTGATCGTATCTGGACTGCCCCGTTCCGGGACGTCCATGATGATGAAAATGTTAGAAGCTGGCGGGATGATGGCCTTAACAGACGAAATACGCGAGGCTGATCCCGACAACCCCAAAGGTTATTACGAATTTGAGCGGGTGAAGCAACTCGACAAAGGGGACAAGGAGTGGGTGGCTGAGGCGCGCGGCAAGGTCGTCAAGGTGATTTCGGCGCTGCTCAAGCATTTGCCGGACACCTACCAGTACAAGGTTATCTTTATGCGCCGTACCATTGAAGAGACGCTGCGCTCGCAAAAAAAGATGATGGTTCGCCGCGGCACAGACAGCGACAAAGTCAATGATGCCCAAATGTCGGCGCTGTTTCAGGCGCACCTGAAGCAGGTGGAAGCCTGGCTGGCGAAGCAGCCTAACGTAGATGTGCTGTATGTCAGTTACAATGATATGCTGGTAGACCCCACTGAGCAGGCTGAAGCCGTCAATGAGTTCTTGCATGGCGCGCTGGACATTGAGAAGATGGTGGGGGTGGTGGACCCGAAACTGTATCGTAATCGTCAGGCGAGTTGAGAGTGGCGGGGAGGAGAATCGTTAATTCGTGAATGGGTGAATGGCTAATAAGGGAGCGTGTGCTTCTGCAGAAGTCATTCGACTTCTTTGAAACATACCCCAAACAGATGGGGCGCTTAAAGGCCGGGCTCTTGCCCGGCTTTTTTGCAGATGGCGCGCGCGGGGGGAGGGCGCAACCAGGAATAGGCGCGTTATAGGTGAACGGCTCAAGCGATATGTTCAGCGGCTGCCGCGCTGCCCGGTGGCGCGCAGATGGGTGGAGGAAATATCCAGACGAAAGCGGTGGCTGGGGATGGGTTGGAAAAGGTCGGCGAAAGTGGGCGGCACGTTCAGGCTGCTGGCTTCGTGGAAATTGCCTGCTTCATCCTGCCGCCCGGCCACCAGGAAGCGGCAGCCGAGTTCCCGCATCCGCGTCAGCGCCTCCGTCATCCTGGCTTCGCTGTCTTCATAGAACCGGGGCTGCAACACCCGCACAGCCGTGTCAAACCCCACCGCGAAAATGGCGCCCGCATAGATTTCCGCCTTAGCCGCAAAAGTAGGAGCATTGCTCACCAGCACGGGCCACCGCCCCGCGAACTGGGCCATGCGCTGCAAGATGTCGGCTTCCGCCAGCGCTGGTTTTTCCGCATTAACCGCCGTCAGTTCAAACGACGGCAGCCGGCCGGTGATACTGCTGGCGACGCGGGCTAACTGCAAATGCCCTTCGTGCAGAGGATTAAAGGAGCCGGACAGGATGAGCAGCGGCCCCGTGGGTTGACCGTTAGCCAGACCATCCGCCTGCAAGTGGAAGCAGCGAATCTGGTGACGATACACCTGCCGCGCCAGGCCCGCCAGGTCAGTGGCGTTCGTTTCCAGGGAGTCTCCTGCGCCCAAAGGCAGGGATACGGCGGAAGGCGCGCCAAACGCTCGCGCCAGGGCATTGAGCATCAGGCGGCTGACCAGGTCTTCTTCCTCGGCTCGCTGCCGCGCCCCTTTTTCCAGCCCCAGCCGTTGCCAGATAATCCGATCCGTTTGCCAGGTAGCCACGTGGGCGCGATGCGCGCCCCGCTTGGGTCTGTCAGTGACAATGGCGGCGGTGCAAGCCAGCCCCACCAGGTTGTCTTCCGCGCGGTGCAGCCAGCGGGCGCGGCTAAAGGCCCGCCCGGCCATCAGCCGCGCCGTGCTGGCGGCGACATATTTGTCCGGCGGCTGTCCCAGAAAGTCGTCAAAAGCCGCCCAGTCATAGGGAATCAGGGCTTCCAGCAGGGTGCGCGAAGCGCCGGGCACACCCAAAAGCCAGGCCAGCGCCTGGCTGCCGGCGCCGGCAGTCACCAGCGCCACGCGCCCGCGGTTATCATGGAGGGTCTGCACGAGTTGGGTGATTTCAGGCGTCATGCCGGCAGATTTTAACAGAATCAACCCAATTTGCCCCCCGGCTCGCCCCATGAACGACAATTCAATTCTTCATTCAGTTTCCCGTTCCCATTCTGACAGCCTGGCTCATGCCCAAATGTCTGCCGGTCCCCGATTCATCAAAAGCGATAGTCGCCCTATTACCTGTTACCTGTTGACTGTTTTTGCGACTTGCCGGCACATTGCCCAATTAGCGCGGCTGGTCAATAATTAAGACAATCCGGCGCGCCCGCATATTGACCGCAGGCGGCCCCTGAAAACCGTACGGAGAGCGAATGATCTATGCCCGTTGAATTGCTCTATCTCTGGCTCCTACCCCTGGCGGCGTTCGGCCTCTATTGGCTGTATCGCGCCTGGGCCAGGCGGTTGGGCGCAGAATCAAAGCATCATTGGCAAGTCTGGCTGCGCCAACGCTGGCGCTCAGTTCGAGCGGCAGCGCCAGACTCAGCCAGCGCCACAGACACAACTCTGCCTGATGGCGCGGCAGACGCAGATGTAGACACCATCCCCCCTGCGCTGCCAGCCCCACCCCCCACCGCGTTTACTATGCCCATGCTGCGCCTGCCCATTACGGCGCTGCTCCTCGGCGGGCTTGTTCTGATCATGATGGGGCAAACGGTTTACCCCAAACTGCCGGCAGAAATGCGCGGACGTGTCTACCTGGTGATGCTCTTGGGGCTAGGCGCGTTTCTGGTGGGCACGCAAACCATTGCCCGGCAGTCGCCCCCCGCCTGGCTGGTGCGACCTGGTTGGCGCATTTGCCGCTTTCTGGACATCCGCGCCTGGCAGCTCATTTTGCTTATCCTGGCTCCCACCTACGCCGTCATGGCCCACTGGGCAGCAGGCCCGGCGCTGCAAAGCCCGCTCCCCTTCGTCGCCTGGACTGCCTGGCTCATAGCTGCCGGCATGGTCGTCGCCGGCGCTCTCAAATGGCAGCGGGAGCAGCCGCTGCGCATCAGCCGCGTGGACCTGCTGCTGACGCTGGCGCTGCTGGTGGGGGCGTATTTGTTGCGCGGGACGGGCGTTGCCCAGATTCCCACCACGCTATCTGGCGATGAAGGATCGGTAGGGCTGACGGCGGTGCAATTCCTGGATGGCCGAGCCAACAATCCTTTGACGGTGGGCTGGTTCTCATTTCCTTCGTTTTACTTTGCGCTCAACAGCCTGAGCATTGCCATTTTTGGAAACACGGCGGAAGCGCTGCGCATCCCGTCAGCTGTGGCTGGCGCGTTTGGCGTTGTGGCTCTGTATTGGCTGGCGCGGGCGTTGTTTGACCGCCCCACGGCGGCGCTGGCCGCCGCTTACTTGCTGGCTTCCCATTACCACATCCATTTTAGCCGGATTGGCTTGAACAACATCTATGATGGCTTGTTTGCCACCGTGGGCATGGCCGGGTTATGGCATGGCTGGAAAACCGGGCGGCGCGTTTCGTTTGTCATTGCCGGCATAGCTCTGGGTATTGGCCAATATTTTTACGTAGCCGTGCGCGTCGTGCCTGTGCTGTTCCTCATTTGGGCAGCGGCAGCCTTTTTGACGCGGCGGATGCAGTTCCGCCAACGCTTGCCTGATCTGGCGCTGTCCGCCTTTATTGCGCTGGTGATTTTCCTGCCACTGGGGCTTTTCTTTTGGCAGCATCCGCAAGAGTTTTCCGCGCCCATCAACCGCGTCACGATTTTTGACGGCTGGCTGGAAAATGAGATAGCCCTGACCGGACTCCCCGCCAGCCAGATCATTCGGCAGCAGATGGGCAAGGCGGCGCTGGGTTTTACCCAACTGCCGCTGCGCCTGCTGTACGATCCAGGCGTTCCCTTGCTCTTGAGCAGCGCGGGCGCGTTGTTTCTGGTAGGTGTTTTTGTTGCCTTGTGGCAAATCAGTCTGCGTTCGCTCTTTATTCTGCTCCCGCTGCTCTCGGTTGTTCTCCTCAGCGGCTTCAGCCAGGACCCGCCCGCGTCGCAGCGCTATATCGTGGCTATGCCCCTGGTCGCCATTTTGCTGGCGCTCCCCCTGGGGTTGTTATGGCGCTGGCTGCGCAGCCTGTGGCCCGAATACCGGCGGCTGCTGGCAGTGGTGCTGGCGACGGCGATGATCTGGTTGATGTACACCGACGTGCACTATTACTTTGGCGAAGCATACAAAAGCTACATCTTGGGCGGATTAAACACGGAAGCAGCTACGGAGATTGCCGCCTATTTGCATCGTCAGGAGGACGCTTCGCAAGAGGTGTATTTCTTTGGCTTCCCGCGCATGGGGTATGCCAGCCTGTCCACCATCCCTTTCATCAATTCCCAAATGGAGGGCATTGACGTGCCTGGCCCGCTGCAGTCTGCGCCCGATTGGCTCCTGGAAGATGCTGCCATCTTCATTTTCTTGCCCGAAAGGATAGGGGAACTGGATTTTGTGCGCGCCGCTTATCCAGAGGGGACGTATCGCGTATTCTATCGCCCCCGCACCCAACTGGAGCCGTTATTCATGGCATATGAAGTAGAGCCGTAGCGCCGTTGCTGGCTTATTGAGAACCTACCAATAGAATTAGTGTCTTGTCAGGGCTAAAATGAGTACGGTATTAGATAGTGCGGTCAGGAAACTGACCACAGTAATTTATCAATTTACGCTTGACGAAACATTAGAGTAACCTGGACGGATTGTTAGGCGGGTTGTAAACATAATGAAATCACTAAT
>JAGVTM010000422.1 GCA_019136785.1 Chloroflexota bacterium
ATCTCCCTGACGTATACAAACCTCCTCCTTTCTCTCCTCGTTGGCAAACCTCCGCCATCACTTCGGTGGCGGAGGTTTTGCTTTGCCTGACTTTCTCATGAGTGAACGCCTTCATGTTACTTTGGCGTCTTGGTCAATCCGTTTGCGTTTAGTGTATAATTTGTGTAACTATTCACCGCAAAGACGCAAAGGCCTGGCCTGAGTATCAAGGAACGCAAAGATAAAGAGAAGAACTTTGTGAGTTGGGTGGTTATCTGGAGTGAAGAAATGAGTGAGGCTGCGCTGCCGTTGAAACCATTGAAATCTCAGGGCCGCCAGGCTGCCGCAGATGGGGCAGCGGAAACGGGCTTGACTGCGGGCGTAACTACGCCTGGGCATAACGCCGAAGTGCGTTGGGTAGTGGTGAAGAAGACGAGTGGGATTTTGCCGGCACAGGTGATTGCCGGCAGTTTGGAAGCGGCGGAAATTCCGGCCCTGGCGTGGCAAGAAGGGGCGGGGCGGGCGCTGGGGTTGACGGTCGGGTTGTTGGGCAGTGGTTATGTGTCCGTGCCGGAACCTTATGAAGAGCAGGCGCGTGACTTTTTGGAGATGATGGACGACTTAGCAGCAGATTGGGAAGAGGCGGATGAGGCATGGCTGGATGACGAGACCGGCGAAACACCTGAATCCAGCGACAGAGTGGCGGGGGGGGATATGCCGGCAAATGACGCCGCCGATGCCTGACACTTTGTTGTTTTCTTTGGTTACATTTGTCACTACGTGCCGGCAGGGTGTGTTCATAGAATTTGCTTTGTCAGGGGTACGACGTGTGGTCTGGCTTTTAGTCACAGATTGGGCAGATTGAGCAGATGGCACAGATTTGTGCAGGATGGGCGGATTGGCAACCCGCCTTACGGTATGCTAAAGGAAAGAATCAGGATTTCGCGGATTACGCAGATTTGTGAAGCATGGTTGGGTTGCCAACCCGCCCTACGGTATGCTATTTTTGAAGGAGTTCCCCATGCGCGGGGCGCACCGCAGCAAATGAAAATAGTGTGCCATTGTAGCCCGATTTTCCAAAATCGGGTGGGCGATTTGGGAAAATCGCCCTACTATTTACGAAGGAGAAGATGATGGCTGAAACCACCTGGGTAAACAATGAAAAAGTTCTGGTCGAATCTCGACCCAGCCGGCTTAAGTTTGTCATTGGCGGGTTGTTTATTGTGGCGGCATTGGGGTTTTTGATTTTCAACGCCATGCAGGACACGACGCAGTTGTATGTGACGGTGCAGGAGTATTACGCTAACCCGACGAAGTTTGCCGGCAAAGACGTGCGTATTGCTGGCTTTGTGCTAGGCGATTCTATCCAGTTCACGCAGGTAGACGCGGCGACTACCCGTCTGGAGTTCGCCGTCGTGGATGATATGGCTAACCCCCAACAAACGATGCAAATTGTGGCCATGAATGAACCCATGCCCGACTTGCTGCAACATGAAGCGCAAGCCCTGGTGGAGGGTCACATCGAAAATGGCGTCTTCTACGCCAATCAGGGCGGGCTGCTGCTCAAATGCCCAACCCGTTATGAGGAAGCGGCGCAGCACCCGACCGATCAATAACCGCTGGCGTCATTACAACTGCCGTGCAAACGACTCGAACCGTCATTACAAAAGTCCAGATTGGATGCGTGCGCCGCGCTGCGGCGATGGGAAGTAAGACATGATTGCTGACCTGGGTTATGCTGCCCTGATGATTGCCTTTGGCGTTTCTGTTTACGCCGTGCTGGCGGCCGTTTATGGCATGGTGCGGCATGACGAACGGTGGGTCACCAGCGCCCGCAATGCCACGGTGCTGATCTTTCCGCTGGTTTTGCTGGCGTGCATCACCCTGGTCGTGTCCATGCTGCGCGGCGACTTCTCGCTGGAGTACGTGTGGCGGGTGACCAGTCTGGAAATGCCCACTTATCTCAAAGTAACCGCGCTGTGGGGAGGGCAGGCAGGTTCGCTGCTGTTTTGGAATTTGCTGCTGGCGGCGTTTACGTGCATTGCCATGCTGCGCCATTGGCGGGAAGAACACGAACTCGTGCCCTACGCTCTGGCTATCTCCACGGTGACGCAGATCTTCTTCCTGGGCATTTCCCTTTTTGTGGAGAACCCTTTTGCACGCATCAGTCCTGTGCCGGTGGACGGCAACGGCCTCAACCCGCTGCTGCGCCATCCGGGGATGATTATTCACCCACCCATGCTGTATCTGGGTTTTACAGGCTTCACGATTCCCTTCTCCTTTGCCATGGCGGCCTTGCTCAGCGGCAAACTGGATGACACCTGGATCCGGCTGACGCGGCGTTGGACGCTAGTGGCCTGGCTGTTCCTCAGCCTGGGGCTGATCCTGGGCGGGCGTTGGGCTTATGACGTGTTGGGTTGGGGCGGCTATTGGGCGTGGGACCCGGTGGAAAACGCCAGTTTTATGCCCTGGCTGGCGGGCACGGCGTTTCTGCACTCGATCATGATCCAGGAAAAGCGGGATATGTTCAAAATCTGGAACATGTTCCTGGTGCTGTTGACTTACATTCTGGTCATTTATGGCACTTTCATTGTGCGCAGCGGCGTTATCTCTTCGGTGCATTCCTTCGCCCAATCGGCTATTGGGCCCCTGTTTTTCGGCTTCCTGCTGCTGATGACGATTTTCTCGCTGGTGTGGATATTCATCCGTTGGGAGAGGCTGCGCTCCAAGAACCGGCTGGATTCGGTGTTGTCGCGGGAAGCGGCTTTCTTGTTGAACAATTTTCTGTTCCTGGGCATCTTGTTTGCCACGTTTTGGGGCACGAATTACCCGATCATTTCTGAATTGTTTACGGGGGATAAAGCTACGGTGGGACCGCCGTTCTACCAGAAAGTCAATGGGCCGTTGTTTGCTTTGCTGCTGCTGCTCATGGGCGTGGCGCCGCTGACGATGTGGTATCGCACGAGTTTGAAGCGGCTGGAAATTATGACGCGCTGGCCCGCGCTGGCGGCGCTGGCTTTCATTGCCATTTTGTTTGCGCTGGGTATTCGCAGTTGGGTGGCGCTGCTGGGGTACTGGATTGTGGCGTTTGCCGGCATTATCACCGTGCTCGAATTCTGGCGGGGCGTGCGCGCGCGTGTGAAGAAGGGCGAAGCCCCCTGGACGGCCTTTGGGCGGCTGATGGCGCGCAACCGGCGGCGCTATGGCGGCTACTGGATTCACCTGGGTGTGGTGGTCATGGGCTTTGGCATTATTGGCAGCACGGTTTACCAGCAGCAGACGCAACTGCAACTGCGCCAGGGGGAAACGCTGACCCTGGGCGATTTCAGCATGACCTTCCAGGGCGTGGAACGGTTCCCGGGGCCCGACGACCTGATCATCACCGAAGCCACCGTGGACGTCTACAAAAATGGGACATTTGTGAAAACGCTGACGCCGCGCACAGAATTGTATACGCGCACCAACCAACCGATGACTATTCCCGACAAGCGTTCCACCTTCACAGAAGATTATTACGCCCTGCTCATTAACTGGGAACCCATGTCCTCTGACCTGGCTACCTTTAAGGTATACGTTAACCCGCTCATTAACTGGGTGTGGGCCGGCGGTTTTATCTTCATTCTGGGAACGCTGATTGCCGGCTGGACGGACCCGCTGCTGCTGCGCGAACCGGCGCCAGCGCGTCGCCGCCGGCTGGTTGCCGGCGGGGCGGCTACGGATTAAGTATAAGCTGATGCTAAAAGTCATTCGTCATCTCCCAAGCCTCTTTGTGATTTCACCGCCAAGACGCCAAGATCGCAAAGGGACAAGCGTTTGCGCCTTCGTGGTAAGTAGACGCCTTTTCTGGCTGGTCGCCCTTCTGCTGCTGGCGAGCGTTTTTGCCCTGGCGGCGCCCGCGGCGCAGGCGCAAACGGATACCAGCGCCATCACCGATGATCAGGTGAATGAGGTGGCGCGCGATCTCTACTGCCCGGTGTGCGAAAGCACGCCGCTGGACGTGTGCCCCACCGCCGCCTGCCGCGACTGGCGCGAGGTAATCCGCACACAACTGGCAGAAGGGCGCACCAAGCAAGAAATCATGGATTATTTCGCGGAGCAGTATGGCGGGCGCGTCCTGGCAGAACCGCCGCGCAGCGGTTTTGCCTTGATTGTGTGGATATTGCCGGCAGCTGCCGTGATTGGCGGCGGTTTTCTGTTTGCCCGTTACCTGAACGGATTGCGACGAGAGGAAAACGAGCGAACGGCAGAAACAGCGGATGCGCCGCTGCTGCCGGCAGAGGAAAATGAATATATGGCCCGTGTGGAGAGGGAGCTGCAAGAGGAATCATGACAGACGCAACAATCACCCCCGCAGAAACGATACCCGCGCGGCGAGTTAACCGGTGGGCCATTCTGGCTGGCGCCGCCACGTTGTTCATTCTGGGCTTCCTGGGCTGGGGATTATTGAACACCAATGCACCGCGCCCTGAGCCAGGCAGCCCCGCCCCTGGTTTCGAGGTGCAGTTCTTCAATGGGTATGAGTGGGAGAGCCGCCCGGCGGCAGCGCTGGAAGAGATGAAGGGACAGGTGGTCGTTCTGAACTTCTGGGCTTCCTGGTGTATTGAGTGCCGCGTGGAAGCGGATCTACTGGAAAACACCTGGCGCGCTTATGAAGACCAGGGAGTCGTGTTTTTGGGCGTGGCTTACATTGATGTGGAACCGCAGTCCATCGCCTATATGGAAGAGTTCAACATCACGTACCCCAACGCTCCTGACCTGCGTTCGCATATCTCCCAGGATTATAAGGTGACGGGCGTGCCCGAAACCTTCTTTATCGGCAAAGATGGCCTGGTCAAAGATATTGTCATTGGGCCGGTTTCGGCGCAGCGCTTGACCAGCACTATTGAACGCCTGCTGGCGGAAGACGCCTGATTGATAACCTTTTACCGCCAAGACGCAAAGGACGCCAGGATTACCTGTTTTCCCCTGGCAGTTTTGGCGGCAAAATTCCAAAAGTCTGCGTAGTCACCAGCATTAATGCTACTTGATTAACCTTATGTCTACTGGTTCCATTCTACTTGGTTTTGCCCTCTTTTTAGGCGTGGCTTTTGTGCTGGCGTATCCATTCTTGTCGCCCAACGTCCGCAGGCGTTCTGTCGGGGGGGATTCGGCGCGGCAGGAGTTGTTGGCTGAAAAGGAAATGCTGCTGACGCGGCTGCGGGTGTTAGATTTTGATCACGAAACGGGCAAAATTCCTGATGATATTTATGAGGTGCAGCGCTTAAGCCTGAAAACAAAAACGGCAGCGGTGCTGCAAGCGCTGGATCAGATGCCGGCAGAACCGCGCACCATTGGCGTAGATAATGAGATAGAAGCCGCCATCAGCCGGCGGCGGCAACATACGGGCAAAATGCCGGCAACCACCTCTGCCGCCGATGAAATTGAGGCTGCCGTGGCCCGCCGCCGGCAGCAGCTCTCTGCCACCGTGGTGCAGGCGACTGTGACGCACGTGACAGTGACGCACGGCAACGGTGACGGCGCGCCAGCAGCCCGCTTCTGTCCCCAGTGTGGTCAGGTCACGGATGCGGGCGATAAGTTTTGTGCGCGGTGTGGCGCAGCCCTGGCGCGACCGGCGCAGGCGGTGTAATGTTTCCCCAGCAGACCCTTCCCCTCCTTCCATCATGAAATCATTGAAACCCATTCGCTTGACCACAGGTTTGATTTTGTTGGCTTTGCTGGCAGCCGCGCTGCCGGCAGTTACCAACACCGCCCAGGCGCAAGAAACGCCCGCCCCGGAAACCGCTGCGCCCACTGCGGACGTAGATACCGGGTTGCTACTCTTCGCGGATCGCTGCGCCAACTGCCACGGGCCAGCAGGCGCGGGGGAC
>JAGVTM010000211.1 GCA_019136785.1 Chloroflexota bacterium
TGCACCCGCTTGACCGTATGCCGCACCATCACCGCATAGCCGCCCACCAGGTTAAAGCCCAACCGCGGCAGCACATTTTGCAACCAGCCCTGGTAACGGGGCACGCAACAGTACAGGGGACGGGTCGGGTCAGGCGGTTTGAGTTGCAGGGCCGCTTCCAGGATGGATTCTGCCGGCATGTGCGCCCCCGGATGAATGAACAGCCGCATCCAACTGGCCGTCTGCCCCTCGTGCCGCTGCACAAAAGCCATTAACTCCCCTTCCTCGTGCAGCACCCACACCGCGCTGTCTTGCAGCGGCGGCGAGGGTTCTACCAACTGGATCAGACGGGGCACAATGTTGGCATATAACAAATGAATATCCCAATCATCCACCGCACGCCGCGGCGACAAAATTTGCGTCCCGGCAGCGCCTTCATAAGTAGACAACCGCCATACATCTTTGCGCGTGTACACGGCAAAACCCGCCTGCCGCAGCACGGGCAGTTCATCCCCCAGTTCACCAACCTCGGCGATCAAATGCTGTACACCTTGCTGGCCCGTTTCCGCCGCCAGTTGATCCAACAATGGCAGCCACAGGTCAACGGCATTCATCTCCGGCGCTTCCAACCCAACGCAAATCAACTGCGCCTGCGTTCCATCTTCACGCAGTTGCAGTTGGATTAGGCCTGTGGCATCGCTTTCGTCTGCTTTCCAGATGTATGTGGGAGTCTGACGCCCGCTCCACATGCCTGTCAGCGCCCGGCGAACCGGATGGGGATCGCTCGTCAATGCCGACTCAGCATGCAACGAAATCATCTGATTGCTCAGGCGGTGCACCAGAGCCAGATCACGCAAATCAAAAAACCGAATCATTAAACAAAAGTGTAGCAACAGCCGCTGTTCCCGGCAAGCGAATGTCCCAAAGTGCGCTCCGCAAAAGACCGTTTCTCAGAAATCTTTGGGGGGACCGCCGGCCGTTCTCATTTTGAAAATTGCTGGGGAATCGCGTTATCTACTGTCCACCATTCAGAACAGTGCTATAATTTGCCCAGGCGTTCTTTTCGTGTCAGTATACTCCCGTGACCGTCTCAATGATCAGGCGGACACGCCTTTACATGTCTCTCGCAGCGACATGTTATCCTGACCCACTGGAGGTATTTATATGTCATCGTTGAAGCTCACCGTCGTGGAGAGCATCCGTTACCGGGGGAACATCGGCCAATGGAGCTGGATTTCGCACCGCATTTCCGGGTTGGCCATCCTCTCCTTTCTCCTCATTCACGTCTGGGATACAGCCAATGCTACCTTCTGGCCGCAAATGTACAGCTATACGGTTGAAATCTTCAAATGGTTTCCCTTTAGCGTCGGCGAAATTGGCTTAATGGCGGCTATCTTATTCCATGCCTTTAACGGCATCCGCATCAGCCTGCTCGACTTCCAGCCCGCCTGGTGGAAATACCAGGAAAAAAGCGCGCGCTTTGTGTGGGGACTCTTCATCGTCGCCTTTGTGCCGTTGGCTTTGCTCATGCTGCGCACAACGATCAATCATTGCACCGAGTTGGCGGGGGTCGGCGAAAGCTGCTTTGCTTTCCCCCTGCCATCGGGTCTGGAAGCCAACGGCCTGGTGCTGGGTATTGGCATTGGCGTCATTGCCGTTGGCGTGGTCCTGTGGTTTGTGCTGCGCCACCCGCCAACAGACGCCGGGGCACGCCCGCGCCGCGCCGCGGGCGGCTCAACGCTGGAACGCTACGGCTTCCTCTTTATGCGCCTGTCCGGCATTGCCTTGCTGCTGCTGGCGGTGGGGCACATGCTCTTGCAGCACATCTTCCGCGATGTTCACAATCTGACGCTGGAAGTTGTAGCAGGTATCTGGCGTTCCTGGGGCTGGCGCGCTTATGATCTGTTCCTGCTGGCTTTTGCCGCCACCCACGGGCTGAATGGTTTTCGCAATGTACTGGAAGATTACGTCCACGATGACGCCAAAGTGCGCGGCATCAATCGCGCTCTAGCCATATTTTTGGTAATCACCATCATCTGGTCGGCGATTGCCATTTTTAGCTTTCAGCCCGATGCAGTTATGACACAGGTTCCGTAAACTTTTCAGGGTGAGCGGTGAACGGCCAGCCGTCCACTGTGATCTGACTCCCTGTTAACATAAAGGCAAATCATATGTCCAAACCACAAGTTCACCAATTTGACGCCGTCATCGTTGGCGCCGGCGGCGCCGGTCTGATGGCTGCGCTCCATGCCAGCAAAGCGATTAAAGTCGCCGTTATCTCCAAGCTGTATCCCACTCGCTCGCACACGGGCACTGCCCAGGGGGGCATCAGCGCTGCCCTGGCTAACATGGAAGGCGAAACGGATAGCTGGGAATGGCACGCCTATGACACGGTCAAAGGGTCCGACTATCTGGCTGACCAGGACGCCGTGGATGTGTTGTGTAAAGAAGCCATTGACGCCGTCATTGAACTGGAACACATGGGGCTTCCTTTTGACCGCTTCCCCAATGGCAAAATCTCGCAGCGCCGCTTTGGCGGTCACACCAACAATGAGACAGGCAAGCCTGTCCACCGCGCCTGCCACGCCGCTGACCGCACCGGTCACATGATTCTGCAAACCCTGTACCAGCAGTGTATTAAGAATCAGGTCAATTTTTACGACGAGTTTCAAGTCGTTGATTTGATCCGCGTGGGCAATGAAGTGCGCGGCATTGTCGCTGTTGAACTGGCAACGGGCGCGTTTCATATCTTCCACAGCAAAGCCGTCTTATTCGCCACCGGCGGTTGGGGACGTTGTTGGGAAGTCACGTCAAACGCCCACTCGCTGACGGGCGATGGCGCCGCCATTTGCCTGCGGCGCGGCGTACCCATGGAAGATATGGAGTTTTTCCAGTTTCACCCCACAGGCATTTACAAGTTGGGTATCTTAATCACCGAAGGCGTGCGTGGCGAAGGGGGTATTTTACTCAATGCCGATGGCGAACGGTTCATGGAACGGTATGCCCCCACGATTAAAGACCTGGCCAGCCGCGACGTGGTCAGCCGCGCTATCTATCTGGAAATTGCCAGAGGCAAAGGCATCAACGGTCAAAATTACGTCCATCTGGACGTGCGTCCGAAAACGGTCAACTATTATTTTGAGAAAGACGGCGAAAGCCGCCGCATTGATGACGCCTACATCGAAGCCAAGCTGCCCGATATTGCCGACTTCACGCGCACATATTTAGGCATTGACCCGCTCAAAGAGCCCATGCCCATCCAGCCCACGGCGCATTACGCCATGGGCGGCATTCCCACGGATGTGGATGGGCGGGTGCTGCTGGATACGCAGGGGACGACGCTGGATGGCATGTACGCCGCGGGCGAAGTGGCTTGCGTTTCGGTGCATGGCGCTAACCGCCTGGGCACGAATTCTTTGGTAGACCTGGTGGTCTTCGGGCGGCGCAGCGGTAAGCATATGGTGGAATATTGCCGGCACGCCAGCCTATCCCCCCTGCCCGATGGCGCTGCCGATGAGGTAATGGCGGCGTTTGACCGCATCCGCACCCACAACGGCAATACCAAACCCCACGTGCTGCGCCAGAAAATGCAGAAAGCCATGACCGCTAACGTGGGCGTCTTCCGTACAGCCGAACTGCTGCAAAACGCGCAAGGCATCCTGGCCCAGCTTCAGCAGGAATTTCAAGATGTGACCATTGACGACAAAGGCAAACGGTTCAACACAGACTTGCTGGAAGCGTGGGAGTTAGGCTGCCTGCTCGACCTGGCAGAAGTGACAGCGGTGTCCGCTCTGGCGCGCACCGAAAGCCGCGGTGGGCACGCCCGCGACGACTACCCGGAACGGGATGATGCCAACTGGCTGCAGCACACATTTTGCCTGCGCACCGCAGATGGCCGTTATGAACTGTCATATAAACCCGTCACCATTGGCCGTTACCAACCCAAGAAGCGCGTCTATTAAGGGCGATCTGGCAAAAGGAGATCATGATGCAAGTTCTATTACGCATTCGACGCTACAACCCGGAACTGCGCGACAAGCCGTGGTGGGGGGAATATAGCCTGGACAACGTGGCGCCCCATGATACGGTGCTGGAACTGCTGCACCGCGTCAAGTGGACAATGGATGGCTCCCTGTCGCTGCGGCGCTCCTGCGCGCACGGCGTCTGCGGTTCTGACGCCATGCGCATTAACGGAGCCAACGCCCTGGCGTGCAAAATGCTGGTAAGCCGCCTGGCTAAACCGGGGCAGCAATCGCTCAAGATTCAGGTGGAGCCGATTCTGGGGCTGCCCGTTTTGAAAGATTTGATTGTAGACATGGAGCCGTTCATGGAGCATTACCGCTCGGTGCTGCCGTACTTTATCAATGACAGCCCGGCGCCGGCAAATGGACGAGAACGGCTGCAGTCGCCAGAAGATCGGGCCATCTTTGACGACACCACCAAATGTATTCTGTGCGCTGCCTGCACCACATCCTGCCCCAGTTTTTGGGCTAACGACAAATACGTGGGGCCCGCAGCCATTGTGCAGGCGCACCGCTTTATCTTTGACAGCCGCGACGAAGGGGCAGCACAGCGGTTGGAGGTGGTGGGAGATACGTTCGGCGTGTGGAAGTGCCGCACGGTGTTTAACTGCACCAACGCCTGCCCGCGCGAAATTGAAATCACCCGCGCCATTGGCGAGGTCAAGCACGCGCTGACAACAAAGAGCTAGTCGTATAAAGATTGGCTCAATCTGGCAGATTGAGCCAATCTCTATCTTTGTGCTGTTTCAAGCGTCGTTGTGATCTATCGCTTGTTGGGTGACGCGGTAGATGTCGTCTAGCGAAGCGCCGCGAGCGCGCTCCAGGCGGGCGATGCGTTTCTGGAACTGGTTCATGGCGTAGTCCGTGAACTCCGCTTCGCTCAAGTCAAAGGGGATGGGGTCGTAAGCTGCCAGACCTTCGCTGATGATGCCAATTGCCGGCATCACCAACGCATTAAACGTATCCTCCGCCACCTGCCACAAGGAATCATCGGCGGCAATTAGCCGCGACAGCAGAAAAATGCCATAAGCAATGTGGCGAGACTCGTCTTGCTTGAGATAGTTGATGCCCTGGCGCTGTGCCGGCAGCAAATTCTGCCGCTGCATCACCGTGAAGTAAGCATGGTAACCTGTTTCCGCCAGCATCCCCTCCACAATCATGTTATACGTCACCGACGCCCGCACCTGCGCCGCCGGCGACGCATCCAGGCGCAGCGCCTGTAACGCCTGCGGCAGCGCTTCATAAAAAATAGTGCGGTAATCGGGCGTATGGTAATGGATCAAATCCCCGCTGACGCCCGCCACTTCCACCAGGAAGCGGTTGAAAAAGTCCGTGTGCTTGGCTTCCTCCCACAAAAACGTGGTCAGAAACATCTCCTCTTCCAGGCGACCTTCCTGCGCAATAGCCATAATCAACGGCAGCAAATCCAGCGTTACCGCCTCTTCGCCCGATTGAAACAGGGAAGTCAGGCGCAGCACCAGGTCTTGCTCCTGTGGCGACAGCCGCTGCCAATCTTTTTTGTCCTGGCTGAAATCCAGGTCGCTGGGGTTCCAAATGCCCAGCCGCTTCGCCTTTTCGTACAAACGCATTGGCGGCGACGTCCGATCCAGTCCCCGCGTGGTAGTCACAAATGTTGTGTGCATAGTCTGCTCCATATCAATAACCTGATGGGCTGGTTGACTGACAAATCTTATTTAACGTAAGAAGATGGTCTCCTCAAAATGGTGTATTCTTATCAGTAGGTAAACCGATAAGAAACCCAAGACAAGGAGACCACCATGAGTAA
>JAGVTM010000429.1 GCA_019136785.1 Chloroflexota bacterium
CGCTTCTGCCGGCGTGAGCAGGGGCAGGCTCTCCAGAGGTTGGTCAGGCGCGTCCAGCATGGCTGCGGCAAGGCGATCAAAATGGGCCGACAGGCGGGAAACGGTGTCTGGCGTAAACAGGTGGCGGGCATAAATCAGGTGCAGCGTGAGGTTTTCGTCTGTCTCCTGGACGCGCAGCGTGAGATCAAACGGGCTGAGACCTGTGTCCACCGGGCGCAAGCGCCAGGCAAGGCCGCCGCTGGGGGCGGCGGGGCCGCCGCTGGGGGGGGCGGCAGCGGCCCATTCATATGTGGTTTGAAAGAGGGGGGCATGGCCTAGACTGCCTTCCACTTGCAAATGCTGCAGCAGGGAAGCCAGGGGCAGAGGGTGAGAGGCGTTGGCGTCCAGGACAGCGGCGGTATGCTGCGCCAGCCAGCGAAAGGTGGCGGCGCTCACGCCGGGGGGCAACTGCACGCGCAGGGGCTGGTAATCCTGTCGCGGCAGGTTTCCTGCGGCGACCCATGTAGTGGGTATGCCGACGATCAGGTCGTGTTGGTTGGTGTAGCGGAAGAGCAAAGCCAGCCAGACGGAAAGCAGCAGTGGCCTGCCGCCTGCGGCAGACAACAGGGGGATGTTTTCGGCGGCGCTGTAGCGACGGAAGGGGGCGGCAGGTAGCTGCCAGGTGTGGGTGGTTGTTTCAAATGCCGGCAGCGCCGGGCGAACGTAATCCAGCGGCAGCGCCAACAACGGCTCATGGCCCTGTAACTGCTGCTCCCAGTATGTCAGGGCAGATTCGCTATCCGGGACGGGAAATGTCCAGCCTGCGTCCTCGCTGGGGAGCTCCGTGCCGGCATAGACCGCCGCCCATTCTTGCCACAACTGGAGCAGGGCTGCTTCGTCTGCCGCCAGACGATGCGCCGCCAGCCAGAGGACGTGCTTTTTTGCCCCCAGGCGCAGCAGGCCAGCGCGCCACAGCGGCGCCTGCGCCAGGTCGAAAGGCTGGCGAACTGCCTGGCGTAAAATGTCTTCTATGGCGTCTGCCTGGGCGGCATCGTCCAGGTGGGTCAGGTCTGACAGCGGCAACTGGATAGTCTCTATGGGCATTTCCTGCCACACTGGCTGGCCGTCTACGGTTGCGCAGGCGGCGCGCAGCGGCAGGTGACGCGCCAGCCGGGGCTGGCGGCGGATCAGGACGTCCAGGCTGTCTTGCAGCCGCGCCAGGTGCAGCGTCCCTTCCAGTTCCACCGCCGCGGCGGCGTGTTGGGTGGGATTGCCGGCATAGAGCTGATACAGGAACCAGGCGCGCTGCTGCGCCGCGGCGGCGTGTGCCGCGGCGGCGGGGGATGGGGAAGTAGGAGCAATCATAACGGGATACCGGGCTTACAGCAGCATAGCCGCTTCTTCTTCGGAGAGCATTTCCAGCTTTTCAATCAGCGCCTCTTCGACAGCCACCGCTAATCCGGCGATGGAGGGCGTCTCGAAAAAGGCGCGCAGCGGCAGGTCAATCTGGAAGGCGTCGCGGGCGCGAATGGCTAACTGCGTCGCCAGTAGCGAATGGCCGCCCAGTTCAAAGAAGTTGTCGTGGACGCCCACTTTTTCCAACCCCAGCGTTTTGCCAAATAGTTCCGCCAGCACTTCTTCCGCCAGGGTGCGGGGGGCCACGTAAGGCTGAGCCACCTGGGGACGGCTGGAGAGGTCAGGGATGGGCAGTTCGCGCCGGTTAACTTTGCCATTAGGGTTGAGGGGGAGCCGTTCCAGGGTTACGTAATGGCCGGGAATCATGTAGTCGGGCAGACGCGCTTGCAGAAAGGCGAACAGGTCGTTTGTGGTGGGGGATGCGGTGTCTGCCGGCACGATATAAGCCACCAATCTTTTGTCGCCCGTTTCGCTTTGGAAATCAATGACAGCGGCGGCTTGCACATCTGCGTGCTGCTGCAGCGCCGCTTCGATCTCGCCTAATTCCACACGGAAGCCGCGAATCTTCACTTGAGAATCAGCCCGCCCCAGGAACGCCACGTGACCGGCGAGCGGTGAATGACCATTCGCCGCGTTTCCTGGCAGGAAGCGAGCCAGGTCGCCCGTCTTGTACAGCCGCTCGCCCGAACGACGGCTGAAAGGGTCGGAAATAAAACGGGCGGCGGTGAGGTCGGGGCGGTTGGTGTAGCCGCGCCCGACGCCGGCGCCGCCAATGTGCAGTTCGCCAGCAACGCCGGCTGGTACGGGCTGCAATTGGGCGTCCAGGATATAAAGGCGCACGTCAGGGAAGGGACGGCCTATGGGCGTGATCTGGTCATCGCTGAGCGTGTGTGTGGGGTGGCAGAAGTAGGAACTGTCAATAGTGGCTTCGGTGACGCCGTAGGTGTTGGCGAAGATGGTTTGGGGCGCGCACAACTGCTGCGCGCGGCGGTGGTCGCGCACGTGCCAGGCATCGGAACCCACAGACAGGAAGTGGAACTGGCGCAGGTCGCCGCCGTGTTGCTCTAATTGGGCGACGAGGAGACGCAGGACTGCCGGCACAAACTCTGCCCCCGTGATTTTCTCAGCCACAATCAACTGCGCCAGTTTGTCCGGCTGCAAGAGCGTTTCGCGCGGGCATAATACCAGGGTATCGCCTGAGCAGAGGGCGCGCGTCAGGTCTCCAGAGAAGACATCAAAAGAAAAGCTGGCCATTTGCAAGTGGCGCAGTTGTTTTTGCCCCAGTTGGTAAAGCTGCTGCCAGCCATGGTAGGCGTGGCGCAAGTTGCCATGTTCCACCATGACGCCTTTGGGCTGCCCGGTGGAGCCAGACGTATAGACCACGTAAACCAGGTGTTCCGGGCGAGACAGGTTTACCGGGTTCTGGCTGCTTTCTCTGGACACTTCCGCCCAATCAGCATCCAGGCGCACCACCGGCGGGTGGGGAACTCCTTCGGCTGTGGGCAGTGACAACCTTCCCTCCAGGCGCGCCTGAGTCAGCAGGACGGCAATGCCGGCATCCTGGCAGATAGTCGCCAGCCGCTCAGGCGGGTGGATCGGGTCTAGCGGGACGTAGGCGCCGCCCGCTTTCAGCACAGCCAGGACAGCCAGAATCATTTCCAGCGAACGCTCCACGTAAATGCCTACAGGCGCTTCTGGGCCCACACCCAGGCGGCGCAGGTAGTGAGCCAACTGGTTGGCGCGTTCGTTCAGTTCGGCATAAGTCCACTGCTGCCCCTCCCAAACAATGGCAACGCTCTCTGGCGCGCGCGCTGCAGCCTGCTCAAACAACTGGTGCACGCACACGTCGCTGTCATACTCTGCGTGCGTGTCGTTCCACTGCCACAGCGCCTCATTTTGTTCGGCAAGCGTGAGCATGGGCAGGCGCAGCAGGTGGCTACTGGGATTGGCGACAGCGCCTTGCAGCAGGTTTTCATAGTGAACGAAAAGACGGTCAATGGTGTTTTCGTCGAAGAGATCGGTGTTGTACTCAAAAGCCACTAGCTGCCCGGCTTCCGTTTCCCAGGTAACCAGGCTGAGATCGACCAGCGCGGCCCCGGTGTCTGTTTCCAGGGCATGCAGGGTCAGGCCGGCGATCTTTTGCGCCTTGGGGCGGGCGGTGCGGGCGATAAACATCACCTGGAACACAGGCGGGCGGCTGGGGTCGCGGTTAACTTGCAGTTCGTCAACCAACTGCTCAAAGGGGAATTCCTGATTAGCCAGGGCCGCCAGGGTGGTCTCGCGCACGCGCTGCAGCAGTTGGCGGAAGGTGAGGTCTTTATCAATCTGGGTGCGCAGCGCCAGCGTATTCGTGAACAGGCCAATCAGGTTTTGATCGGAAGGCAGGGTTCGGCCAGCTACAGGCGTTCCCACCAGGATGTCGTTCTGCCCCGTGTAGCGATGCAGCAGCGTTTTGAAAGCAGCCAGCAGGGTGACAAAGGGGGTGCATCCTTCCTGGCGGCTGACTCTTTTCACGGCTTCTGTCAACTGTGGCGACAGGTAAAAGTATTTGGTGGCCCCATTAGACGTGCGAAAAGGGGGGCGTGGGTGGTCAGTGGGCAGGGCCAGGATGGGCAGGTCTCCGCCTAACTGCTTCTTCCAGTAAGCCAGTTGGTGCGCCATCTGTCCGTTTTGCCACTGCTGCCGCTGCCGGTGGGCGAAATCCACGTATTGCAGGGGTAAATCGGGCAGCGGCGGCGACCCGGTCGAGGCCTGGTTGGCAGTGAAGGCGGCGTAGAGGATGCCGAGTTCGCGCGTGAACAGCTCCATGGAAACGCCATCGGTGATGGTGTGGTGCATGTTGATGAAGCCGACGTGCTCGGTTGGGCTGAAGCGGATCAGGCGCATACGCAGCAGCGGCCCGGCGGCCAGGTCGAAGCGGGTGCGCGCTTCGACCAGCGTCAGGCGCTGCACTTCGGCGTCCCACACTGTGGGCGGAACGTTTTGCCTGTCCACGACCTCTATGGACAGCGGCTGCAGTGGGCTGATAATTTGCACGGGCTGGTCTTCGCGGACAACGATGCGCGCGCGCAAGATGGTGTGGCGGCGCAAAATCTCATTGGCGCTTTTCTCCAACGCCGCCAGGTTGATGGGCCCGGAAAAGCGAATGGCATAGAGGATGTTGAGCGATGGATCGCCTGGGTCGAACTGGTCAAAGAACCAGAAGCGACGCTGGGCAAAGGAAAGCGGATAGCTCTTTTTGCTGGCTTTCTCTTGCAGCATTTGCGCCAGCAGGGCGCGTTTGCCGGCAGCGCTCAGGTTATCGGCGGGTGTTTGGGTCATAAGTCATTCCTCTGGCGCTCGCCTGCCAGCATATCCGCCAGCAGCGCGTCCATTTCCGCTTCGGAGAGGTCGTCGAGGTTGGCCAGGAGTTGTTCTTCGACCATGATGCTGTGCGGCAAGGATTCGGCGACCAGCTCAGCAGCGGATTCGGCGGCGAAATCGCCGGCGATATCGCCGGCGATTTCGCCCCTTATCTGGTCTTGCAGCAGGGCGGCAATTTCGGCCACGGTCTGGTGTTGGAAGAACTGGTTGGGCGTGAGTTCAATGCCGGCATCTTTCGCCCGCGCCATGATTTGCGTCCCCAGCAGCGAATCGCCGCCTAACTCAAAGAAGTTATCGTGAATGCCCACCTGTTCCAGCCCCAGCACCTCCTCCCATAGCGTGGCTATTTGCTCTTCTGCCGGGCTGCGCGGCGCCACATAAGGCACGCTCAGGTCAGGGCGCGGATATTTGTGGTGGGGGCGCGCCCCGCCGGCGGGGCGCAGACGCGGCGCGGCTTCCATACGGGCCATGAAGCTTTGCGGGTCAAAAGCGTTTACCTCGGCTATGGTCGTTGCCAGGTCGCGGGTACTGACAATGACCTGGGGCAGCCAGGCAAACGCTAATAACCGCTGGAACGCTTCCACGCCTTCTGCCGGCAAAATTGCCTGGCTCAAATCGCGCACCGTCACAGAGGGAGACGGCGGCAGGGCGGAGCCTGTCGCCGCGGCGGCGGCGCTTTCTACCAACCGGTTTAGGGCATCTGGCGTTACGCGCTTGACGGCAAAGCCGTTGATCTCCACCAGCGCCGCGCCTTCGGCGTTGGCAATGACCACGTCAATGGACACTGTTTCTTTGCTGCCGCCGGCGACTTGCGGCAGCCGCACATAGCAAAATAAATCGGGCGTAAACGGACCATAGATGCGCGCGTTCTGGTAGGAAAGCGGCAGGTAGTTGCCCTCGCCTACCGATTGAATGGCAAAGCTGGTGGCAATATCCATCATGGCTGGATGCAGGGCGTATTGTTCCAGGTCAGCCAGGAAGGGTTCTGCCAGGCGTAAATGAGCCAGACCTTCCTGATTGCCGGCATAAACTGCCTGCACACATTCCCAACGCGGCCCCACATCCACAAACTCGGCCATCGCTGCCGCACGATCAGAAATGGCTGATAGATCAACGGGCTGGCAGCGGCTTATGATAGCTGGCAGGTCCAGGCGCGGCGCAAAGGCGCCGGTCAAGGGGCGCACCTGCCCGATAACGTGCTCTTGCCAGCGGGGATCTGTCGGGTTGCCGTCATGAGCCTGGCTGGCGGCCCGCAGCGCATATGCCTGCCCATCCCCCGGCGACGGTTCCAGGGTAACGACCAATTCTTTGCCGTCAGTTTCACCCACCATGAAGGGCATGAGGAAGGTCAGGTTGTCAATTTCTGCCGCGGCGTGCCCGGTATGGTGGCGGAAGGCCGCATAGGCTACTTCGGGATAGGCGGCGCCGGGGATGGTGGGAATGCCGGCTACGCGGTGTTCCCCCAATACCCAATGCTGCGCGGGCGTGAAGCGGGTGGTAAACGTCGCGCCATCTTCGCCCGCCAGAGGAGGCTGCGCCGCGGCGGCGTGCGTAGCCCGACGGTTGTGCCTGCGCCTGCGCGCCAGATGGCGCGCCAGCAGCGGGTGATTGGTGGGTTGTTCGTCTGCCGCGCCGCCCAACATCTGCTGTAGTTCTGGACTGGCAGCCATGCCCACCTGCTGCCAGGCATCCCAGTTAATAGACAGGGTACGCTGTCCGCGCAGGTTGCTGTTTGCCTGGGCGAACGCATCCAGAAAGGCGTTGGCGGCGCAGTAGTCCACCTGCCCAAAGCCGCCCGTCACGGCGGTGATGGATGAGAAAAGCAGGAAAAAATCGAGCGGTTCATCAGCCAACAGCTCTTGCAGGATCAGCGTTCCATATAGTTTGGGCGCTAATACGGCAGCAGCGGCTGCTGCCGTTTTCAACTGCACAATGCCTGCCCCCGGCACGCCCGCCGCATGTAAAACGCCATCCAGCCGGCCAAAACGGGCGCGGATACTCTCCACAGCCTGCTGCATTTGCGCCCGGTCGCTCACGTCGGCGGTGAGTACCAAAACGGTTGCCCCCTGCGCTTCCAGCTCTTGAATCTGGCTGATTTTGTGCCGCATTCCCGCCAGGGCCGGGTCACTGTTGGCTAACCAGTCCGTCCACGTTTCGCGCCCCGCCCCGCTGGCGGGGCGCGGCAGCGGCGTGCGGCTGAGCAGCGCCAGGTTGGCAGTGACGGTGCGGGCAATGAAGCGCGTCAGTTCCAGCCCCAGGCCGCCCAGGCCGCCTGTAATCAGGTAGACGCCGCCGTCGCGCAGCGGAAGCTGCTCTGGGGTTGCCGAAGTGGGCAGCGGGGACGGTTCATAGACGCGCAGCCAACGATCCGCGCCGCGTAAAGCGATGGCGGGCTGCCCGTTGTTTGTTTTAACAAGGGGGGACTGGCATTCAGCCAGCAGTTGGTCTAGCAGGCGTGATTCCTGCCAGCTTCCGGCTGCCGGCAGGATCACGTCAATGCTCTGGCAGGTGAGAGAAGGATATTCCTGGGTGATAACCTGGCAGGGGCCCAGCAAAGTCGCTTTAGCGGGTTCCAGAATCGTCTCATTGGCCACGGCCTGCATGTTGTTGGAAAGGACGCGAATAGCCAGAGGCGTCTCGTTTTCTAACCGCCCCAGCGCCTGCGCCAGATAAATCAGGCTATAGAAACCGCGCTGCTGCTGCTCCCCCACGAGCGGGAGGGCGGCCGCGGCGCGCCCGATTTCATCGTCACCCGCAGGAGGCGCAGTGACGCTCCACAGGTGCAGAATGTCGCCGTAATTAGAGGCGTGCGCCTTAATGGCTTGCAGCAGTTGGTCGTAGTCGCCAGGCGCGGCCGGATCAATGGTATAGGCGTGGGGGGTGTGGGCAGCGAAGCTGCTGCCCCCCCGCTCGTGGGGGCCCCCCCGCTCGTGGGGGGCGGCAGCTACCGTGATAACGGTATGCCCGTGTTGGCGTAAACGCTGCGCCAGGCGGTCACCCAGGCCAACGTCGTCGTTGAAGAGGAGATAGGTGGTGGGTTCTGCCGCCGATGGCGTTTTCAGCGCTGGCAGCATCGAGCGTTTCCAGGAGGGGATATAGAACCAGTCGCCGATAGGCTGCTTCTGGGTTTTATCGGCTGTTTCTGCTATGGCTGTGTGTTTTCCTGGCTCAATCCAGTACCGCTGTCGCTCGAAGGGGTAGGTGGGCAAGGGAACACGGCAGCGCGCCTCTTCGTGGTAAAAACCATCCCAATCTACCGCTACGCCTGCCAGCCACAACTGCCCCAGGGTGAAATGCAAAAAAGCCAGGTTGGAGCCGCTGTCTTGCGGGTGGCGCAGCGACGCCAATATCACATGGTCGTCTCTTTTGGCTTCGTGACGGTTGACCAGCGTGGCTAACGTCCGCCCTGGTCCCACTTCCAGGCAAATGCGGTGCGGCTCGCGCAGCAGTTCCGCCACGCCGTCGGCAAAGCGCACCGCCTGGCGCAGGTGGGCAGCCCAATAATCGGGACTGGTAGCCTGTTCTGCCGTGATCCAACTGCCGCTGACGTTGGAAATGAACGGGATTTCTGGCGCGCGGCGGTCTGTCTGCGCTACAGCAGCGCGGAACCTGTCCAAAATGGGATCCATCATGGCTGAGTGGAAAGCATGGGAAGTGTGTAAGCGGCGGCTTTCAATGTTCTGGGCTGCCAGCCGTCGTTCCAGGTCGCCAATGGCCCCTTCTGGCCCAGAGACGACACAGCGGTTGCTTTCGTTAACCGCCGCCACCGCAAGCTGGTCGTTTAGCCACGGTTGGACGGCGGCTGCCGACAGGGGCAGGCTGAGCATTGCCCCGGCCGGCAGCGATTGCATGAGCTGGCCCCGCCTGGCCACCAGCGCCAGCGCATCTGGCAGAGAAAAGACCCCGGCCAGGCAGGCAGCCACGTATTCGCCAATGCTGTGGCCGATCAAGGCGTCAGGCGCTATGCCCCAGGTACGCCACAACTGCGCCAGGGCGTATTCGATGACGAATAGGGCAGGCTGAGTCAGCCACGTTTGTTGCAATTGGGTGGCGGCAGTGGCGGCGGTTGCCGGGGATGGCAGCAGCACCGTGCGTAAATCCAGCCCCAGGTGCGGCTGCAGCAGATCGCAGCATTCGTCCACAACGGCCTGGAAAACAGGCTCCGCTGCGTACAGTTCCTGGGTCATGTGCGGATACTGCGCGCCCTGGCCAGAAAACATGAAAGCCACCGGGCGAGTCACCCCGTGATGAATAGCGGCGCGCACGTTTTGCGGGTCGCCATTTTCCAGCGCGGCAATGGCGGCGGCGGCATCCTCCGCCAGCACGACGCGGCGGTGGTTAAATGGCTGCCGCCCCACTTGCAGCGTGTATGCCACATCTGCCAGATTCAGCGTGGGATGCTGGCGCAGATGTTCGGCCAGATTGTGGCTCAGCCTGTCCAATGCGCTCCCAGTTTTGGCGGAGAGCAGCAGCAGTTGTACAGGACGGGAATCGCTGCCGGGCGCCGGCGGCGGCGCTTCTTGCAGAATCATGTGCGCGTTCGTGCCGCCAATGCCAAAAGAGCTGACGCCAGCGCGGCGCGGCATATTGCCAACAGGCCAATCCATCAGTTCCGTAATCACGCGGAAAGGGCTGTCGTCAAACGCAATTTGCGGATTGGGGGTTTGGAAATTCAGGCTGGCAGGAATCTGCTGATGGTAGAGGGCGAGAACGGCTTTGAACAGGCTGGTGACGCCTGCCGCCGCGTCCAGGTGCCCCAGGTTGCTTTTGACGGAGCCGATGCCGCAAAACTGCACCTTATCTGTTTTCTGGCGATAGGCGCGGGTTAAGGCGGTCAGTTCAATGGGGTCGCCGAGCGGGGTGGCTGTGCCATGCGCTTCGACGTAGCCAATGGTTTCGGGGTCAACGCCGGCATTCGCCAGCGCTTCCACAATTACCTCGGATTGGCCCGCCACGCTGGGCGCAGCGTAGCTGACCTTCAGCGTGCCGTCATTGTTGATGGCCGAGCCTTTGATGACGGCGTAGATGTGGTCGCGGTCTTCCAGGGCATCTTCCAGTCGTTTGAGCACAACCACGCCCACGCCCGTGTTGAAAATCGGCCCGCCCCCCTGCGCGTCAAACGTGCGGCAGTGGCCGTCGGGGGAGGACATGCCTCCTTCAAAGTGCCAGTAGCCAGAACGATCTGTAGCGTGAACGGCAGCGCCGCCCGCCAGCGCCATGTCACATTCCCCATTCAGCAGGCTTTGGCAGGCAACGTGGGCGGCTACCAGCGAGGTAGAGCAGGCGCTCTGAATGGTGTGGCTGGGGCCCTTCAGATTCAGCTTGTAGGAAACGCGCGTGGTCAGATAGGAGTTGTCGTTGCCAATCTGGATTTGTAACTGGTTGACGGGCGTCATGAGCTGCGGATTGGAGGCAATGTTCAGCAGGACGTAGGTGTCCATAGCCGCGCCGCCAAAAACGCCGACGGGAAAATCAATCCGCGCCGGATCATAGCCGGCATCTTCTAACGCTTCCCAGGCGGTTTCCAGGAAGTGGCGGTGCTGCGGGTCCATGAAGCTGGCTTCACGCGGATTGTAGCCAAAGAAAGCGGCGTCGAATGTTTCCACGGTTTCCACGTAACCGCCCGCCTTGACGTATTTGGGGTTGCGGATCAGCTCTTCCGCTACGTCCATCTGGCGCAGTTGCTCTTCCGTATAGAAGGTCGTGAACTCCTCCCCATTAACGAGTTTTCGCCAAAACGCAGCCAGATCGGGGGCTTGCGGATACCGTCCTGCCATGCCAATGATGGCAATGTCATTCGCGCCGATGAATTGCTTATCCACGTTATCTGCTCCTTTCACGCCGTGTGCGGCGCTCCGCCTGCCGTTCGCGCCGCCTGGCGCCGCGGCTTTCGCTGTCGTCCAGGGTTGCGCCGGCGTCCAGCCTTGCGCCGGCGTTCAGCGCTGCGCTGGCGGCATCCGGGCTGATCAGACGGCTGAAGGCGCTAATGGTAGGCCCTTCAAACAGGTTGACAGCGGCAATGTGTGTGTTTAACTGTTTGCCCAGACGGGAGACAAGCTCCATGCCAATGAGTGAGTCGCCGCCTAACTCAAAGAAGTTATCGTTGACGCCGACTTCTTCAATGCCCAGCATATCCTGCCAGACGGCGGCAATGGTGTGTTCTAATTCAGAGTGGGGGGCCACGAAGGGGGTGCTGAGATGGGGGCGAGGGTGTTTTGGCGCGGGAATACTGCTGCCGCCAACCTGCCGCGCTTCTTGCAGCCGATCTTGCACCACTTCGTCGGTGTACTTAATGGAAGCGTGCAGGTCGCGCACGGAGACAACCATCTGGGGGGACATGAGATGGCGGCTCTGGCTGAGGATACGACCCAGGGCGTCTGCGCCCTCAGCCGGGCTGATTTCGGCTTCGCGGAGGCCAGCGCTGCCGTCCGCAACGGCGGCGGCTGCGCCCCCGTACGGGGGCGCGGTCGCCGGGGCCGTGTCCGCCAGGGCGCGGATTTCTGCGCCTGGGTCGTTGACGCGCTTTTGCGTGAAGCGTTCTATTTCCACCAGGCCGTACCCTGCCTCATCCATCAGCACAATGTCGAACGTGATGGTTTCCTTGTCTGGGCTGTCTTCGACGCGGAAACGGGCGTAGCTGTAGATTTTAGGTTTGAGGGGCGCCTTAATCTTCAGGCTGTTGTAGGTCAGCGGCAAGTAGTGATCATCGTGGGCCAGGAAGTTCTTGGCGATGCCGGCAGCGCGGTCCAACAGCGCCGGGTGGAAAACCATCTCTGCAAAGTCACGGCGGAAGGCGTCTGGCATGTGCAGTTCAATCAGCAGCTCGTTTACGCCCAAATGCACCCGCTGTACGCTGTGCCAGCGCGGGCCCAGGTCTTCTTCACGCTCTTCTGCCGGCAAAATCAACTCCTGTACGTTGCATTTCTGGCGGATGGCAGCAATGTCGTATTTCCGCAGCGGTTCAGCCGGACGCACTCGCACCCTGCCGGCGGTAAAGACGCGCTCCTTGCCTGCCTCGTCGCTGCGAATCGAGAAGGCGTATTCCTCTTGCTGCTTTTCCACGAGCGGCTGCTTCTCTAAAAGCAGGCGTACTTCACGCACTTCGCGGTCGCGCACGCGCAGCGGCGCCAGGAAAAACGCTTCACGGAACTCCACGAAATAATCTGGCGGCTGCACGCCCAGGGCGGCGCGCACCATTTCAAAGTAAGCCACGCCGGGAATGACGGGATGGCCGAGGATGCGGTGACCATCTAGCACCCAATGCCTGTCCACGCTGTAGTCTGTGGCAAACAACTGCTGCGTTTCGGTCTCTTGCAAACATCGCTCCAGCAGCGGATGGTTGATCAGGCGCAGCTGCTGCGCCCGCAACGGCGGGCGCGAGGATGGCGGGCGCTGGGGGTCTGCGCCCGCAGCATCTGCGGCGTTTGCTGACTGCGTGCCCTTTAGCTGCCGCTGGCCGGGCGGGACGGCCATACCCACTTCATCCCACGCGCCCCAGTTAATGGCTGTGATGAATTGACCTGTTTGCGTCTGTTGGCAGCGGGCGAAAGCATCCATGAAGGCGTTAGCCGCGGTATAATCTACCTGTCCTAGACGGCCAATGACGGAGGTGAGGGAGGAGCAAAGTACAAAGAACTCTAATGGTTGCCCTTGCAGGGCGCGGTGCAAGATGCGTGTGCCCGCCATCTTGGCCGCCAGCACATTCTCTATGACATCGGTCGTTTTGAGCTGGATCAAGCCGCCTGCCGGCACGCCCGCCGCATGGATAACGCCCTGTACCGGGCCCCAGGCTGCCTGCACATCGCGCAGCAACTGGCGTATTTCAGTCTCGTTGGTTACGTCTGCCTGGACAATCCACACCTGGCTGCCGTGGGCTTCAATTTCCTGCAACTGGCTAATCTGGCGGCTGGTGGGATCGTGGGCGTCGTGGCTGGCCAGCCAGGCAGTCCCCTGCGCGCGGGGAGGGAAGGGGGAGCGTCCGGTTAATACCAGGCGCACCGGTTTTTGGCGTGCGAACTGGTGGGCAAAGGTAAGGCCCAGGCCGCCCAGGCCGCCCGTAATCAGATAGATGCCATCTGCCCTTAAGCTGGCGCGTCCGGCTGGCAGCGGGTGGGGTTCGTACTGCTTTACCCAGCGCCGGCCATGGCGATAGGCGGTGAAGATGGGCGCATCTGCCTGGTGGTGTTCCTGCCACAACTGCGCCATCTGGCGCGCCCCGTTAGCGGGGCGCGCCAGAGGCCACTCCAGGTCAATGGAGCGACAGCGCACTTGTTTGTATTCGCGGGGGATGACCAGGCATGGGCCTGACAGCGTCGCTTTTTCGGGGTAGTGCAGGTCGCCGCCAGTCACTTCTTGCATGTGGTTGGAGAGAATGAACAGTTGGATAGGGTTGGTCAACTGCTGGCGGCCAATGGCTTGCGCCAGATAAACCAGGCTGTAGAGACCGCGCTGCAGCGTTTCCTGGTCGGACATGGCCCCGGCGCTGACGCTCCAACCATGCCAGATCACGTCTGGCGCGATTCCCTGCGCTGCTAACGCTGCCAATAGAGCTACATAATCCTGCGCTTGCTGGGGGCGGATTTCGTATTCCGTATCTGAAAGGACGCGAAAACTGGCGCCAGGGTAGACAAAAACAGGTTTGACGTGCGCGGGCAAATGTTGCGCTCCGGCTGTGGCCGCGGCTGCGGCCGCGGCTGCGCCGAAAGCGTCTCGCTGTAAAAAGAGGAGCCAGCGGCTGCCTTTAGCCTGTTCGGTTGGCGGCTGGCTGTTGGCGACGCCTGATGGCAGCGGCGCCTCTTGCCATACAGGCAGATAAAACCAGTCAGCTACGTTGGGTTTTTTACGCAGCAGGTTGTCGTATGTTCCCTGGAAGTCGCCACTGCCGGCATGGGGCAGGTCAATCCAACACCGTTGGCGCGCAAAAGGATAGGTGGGCAGGGGGAGACGATGGCGGCGCTCCTTCTCATAAAAAGCAGCCCAATCCAACGACACGCCCACCAACCATAACTGGCCAATGGCGTTCAACAGGAACTGCAATGGCGACTGCGGCTCTTGCGGATGCGGCAGCGTGGCCACCATAAACTGGTTTGGCTGCTTGTCTGGATGCCAGCGGGCAATCGTGCGCAGCGTCCGCCCTGGGCCCACTTCCAACAACACCGCATCCGGGTCGCGCAGCAGTTCATTCAGGTTGTCGGCGAAACGTACCGTCTGGCGAATGTGGCGGGCGTAGTAATCCGGGTCCGTGGCTTCGGCAGGCGTAATCCAGCTACCTGTGACGTTCGACAAATAAGGGATTTGCGGCGGATGGAGAGCCACCTGACTGACCGCGGCGCGAAAAGCGTCCAGAATCGGTTCCATTGTGCGCGAGTGAAAGGCGTGGGAGGTGTGCAGGCGGCGGCAAATGATTTGCTGCGCGCTTAACGTCGCTTCCAGGGCGGCAATCTCCGCCTCTGGCCCAGAAAGGACGCATAAAGCCGGCCCATTGACAGCCGCCAGATCCAGGCCATTTTGCAGATAAGGCTGTACAACAGCTTCCGCCAGGGGCACCGATAACATGCTTCCCGACGGCAGCGACTGGATCAGGCGACCGCGCAGAGCCACCAGCTTTAGCGCGTCTGGTAGAGACATGACGCCAGCCAGACAAGCCGCCACATACTCGCCCACGCTGTGCCCGACCATTGCCTCTGCCTGTATGCCCCAGGATTGCCAGAGGCGAGCCAGGGCGTATTCGATGACAAAAAGGGCGGGTTGCGCGTATTGCGTCTGCGCCAGCAGTGTGTTAGCTGCCACCGCGTCCTTTGCTTGCGGGTAAAGGAGCGCGCCCAAATCCACGTCCAGATGGGGGCGCGCCCCGCTGGCGGGGCGCAGCAATGCCAGACATTCATCTACCGTCTGGCGGAAAACGCCCATTGCCGATGACGCGCGCCCGGCGCGTCCGGCGCGCCCGGCGCGCCCGCTTTCATACAGTTCGCGCCCCATGTGGACGTGCTGCGCGCCCTGCCCCGGAAACATGAAGGCAACGCGGCGGCGTTCTGGTTCCTGCACATGCGAAAACACACGGTCGGGCGCCAGCGTTTGCAGCAGATGAACAGCATCATCGGCGTCGCGTACGGCCATCATGCGCCGGTGGGTAAACGCTTTGCGCCCAATCTGGAGGGTGTAGGCTACGTCTGCCAGGTTGACCTGGGGGTTTTGCTGCAAATACGCCGTCAGGTTTGCCGTAGCCTGTTCCAGGGCGGCGTCAGACTGCGCCGAAAGGAGCAGCAGTTTCCAGGGTGGGGCAGGATCGGAGGACTGGCGCGGCGGCGCTTCTTGCAGCACAACGTGGGCGTTGGTTCCTCCCAGGCCAAAGGCGCTGACGCCAGCGCGGCGCGGCGCGCCGGGGAGGGCGCGCCAGGCGCGCCGTTCGGTGTTAACGTAAAACGGGGTTTCGGCGAAGCGGATCAGCGGGTTGGGTTGTTGAAAGTGGAGGCTGGGCAGCAGCGTCTGCTGTTCCAGGCTGAGGGCTGTTTTAATCAGGCCGGCAACGCCAGCAGCGGTGTCCAGATGGCCGACGTTGCCTTTCACCCCGCCCAGGGCGCAGAACTGTTTCTGGCTGTTGCTGCCGGCAGCTGCGAAAGCGCGGGTGAGGGCAGCGACTTCAATGGGGTCGCCCATGGGCGTGGCGGTCCCGTGCGCTTCCACATAGCTGATGGTATTGGCGCTGACCCCAGACAGCGCGATAGCTGTCTCGATCACCTGCGCCTGGTAATCAACGCTGGGCGCGGTATAGCCGACCTTGATATGGCCGTCGTTGTTGATGGCGGAACCAAGAATGACGGCGTAGATGTAGTCGCCGGCGGCCAGCGCGTCTTCATATCGTTTGAGGACGACAATGCCTGCGCCGCTGCCGGCAACAGTCCCCTGAGCCGCGGCATCAAAGGGACGGCAGTGACCATCGGGCGAGCCAATGCCCTGCTCGTGATAGAGGTAGCCCGCCTGCTGCGGATGGCTGATGGTGACGCCGCCAGCCAGGCACATATCTGACTGGTACGTCAGTAAGCTCTGGCAGGCCAGATGAACGGCTACCAGCGAGGTGGAACAGGCCGTCTGTACATTCACCGCCGGGCCGTGTAGATTGAGCTTGTAGGCGACGCGGGTAGCCAGGTGGTCGTTTTTGTTGTGAATGAAAGCCTGGAAGGTCTTGATAGACCCTTGTAGATACCCGCTGGCAGCCAGATTGTACAGAAGATACGTATTGGCTCCGGCGCCGGCAAAGACGCCAATAGCGCCGGGGAACCCTTCGCCGGGCACGTAGCCGGCGTTTTCCAAAGCCTCCCAGGCGCACTCCAGGAACAGACGGTGCTGCGGGTCCGTAATGGCTGCTTCGCGCGGCGAAAAATCAAAGAAAGCGGCGTCAAAGCGGTCAATATCTTCTAAAACGGCCTTAGCCCGGACGTAATGGGCGGCCTGGCGTTCCTCGGGGTCAATAAGGGCGTGCTCCAAATCTTCATCGCTAAAGAAGGTAACGCACTCCTGGCCGTCGTATAAATTGCGCCAAAATTCAGCCATGTTGGCTGCTCGTGGGAAGCGTCCGGCCATGCCCACAATGGCCACAGCTGTGGCGGGGTCGGGAATGACATAATTATTCATGTGTCTCCTTTCGGCGACTGATCACATAGAGATTTCTCATCGCCCCGCCAGGGGGGCGCGTCCGCTCGCTTAGCCGCTGTTGCGGGCGCGCAGCGCGCTTAGCCGCAGCGCCTGTTTTTGCTTGTGGACGCGCTCCTGCACCTGGGCAGTATGCCCGCCGTCGCTGTCGCTGCCAGACAGGTACGCGGTCAGGGAGAGGACGGTTGGGTAGCGATACATCTCTACCAGAGGGAATGTTTTGTGGAAAGCGGCCTGTAATTTGTCGTATACGTTTACCAGCAGCAGCGAATGGCCGCCCAGGTCAAAGAAGTTGTCGTTGATGCCAATCTTGTCCACGCCCAGAGCCTCCTGCCAGATGTCCACCACAATGCGTTCCACGTCATTGCGTGGGGCCACGTAGGTTGCCGTGGCGACGGATTGGGTATGCGGCGCCGGCAAGGCTTTGCGATCTACCTTTCCCGTCGGCGTCAGGGGGATGTGCGGCAGGCGCAGGATGTAGCGCGGCACCATATATTCGGGCAGCGTGTGGCGCAAGAACTGGCGCAGCTCCTGGGTGAGTTCGGCGTTGTCAGCGCTATCATCAGCCACCACGTAAGCCGCCAGATAAGCGTCTGACTCTGTGGTGTGCAGCAGCGTCAGGGCGTCGCGCACCTGGGGATGGCGGCGCAGGCTGGATTCAATTTCGCCCAGTTCAATGCGAACGCCATGCAATTTGACCTGATGATCGGCGCGCCCACTGTAGAGCAGATGCCCCGCCGCATCCCAACGCCCCAGGTCGCCTGTGCGGTAGAGACGGTCGCGGGCGGGTGGGTTCATGTTGAATGGATTGGAGACAAATCGCTGCGCCGTTAATTCTGGCTGCGCCAGATAGCCGCGGGCGATGCCCGCGCCGCCCAGGTAGATTTCGCCAATGGCGCCAGGGGGGACAGGTTGCATGGCTTCGTCCAGAAGATAGACTTGCACGTTAGCCAGGGGACGTCCCAACGCCGGATAGTCTGGCAGATCGTGCACGAAGCAGGCGGTGGCGTTAACGGTGGCTTCTGTGGGGCCATAGACGTTGACGAACTGAGTGCGCCGGCTGCCGGCAAGCTGCGTCCAGGTATGCTCGTCAATCGCTTCGCCGCCAATGAGGACGAGAGCCGGGGCGGTCTGCGTGAGCAAATGGGCGGAAAGCAGTTGTTTTAGCAGGGAAGGGGTGGTATCCAGGACATCCAGTTGGTAGCTGTTGATAAGCTGCACCAATTGCGGCGGGTTGATGCGCGCTTCTTCGGGAATAACGCAAATCGTGTGGCCGTTGGCAAGCTGCACCCACTGTTTGACCGAACCGTCAAAGACGAAGGGCGCGTTGAGACTGACGCGCAGCGGTCTGTCGCCCAAGACCTCTGCCTGGGGCTGGTAAATAGTTTCGTTAAGGGCGGCAGCCAAGTTGGCCAGGGAAGCGTGGCTGATCATGACCCCTTTGGGGTGGCCGGTGGAGCCGGACGTATAGAGGACGTAAGCCAGGTGATGCGGGGCGATGGCGGCTTCCGGGCTGGTAATGGGGAAACGTTCCAGTTCTTGT
This sequence comes from Chloroflexota bacterium, assembly GCA_019136785.1. GTDB lineage: Bacteria > Chloroflexota > Anaerolineae > Promineifilales > Promineifilaceae > JAGVTM01. Next base: position 17,951 of record JAGVTM010000429.1, read on the forward strand.
TGGTCTGTGTCCAGGGAAACGGTGCGGCAGGCTGCCGGCATTTGCCCCGCCAGTTCCGCCTGTGTTACCACAATCGAGGCTTCTGCTTGGGACAGAATAAAGGCGGTGCGCTCTGGGGGGTAAATCGGATCCAGGGGCACAAATGCGCCGCCAGCTTTCAGGATGCCCACAATACCGACAACCAGGTCCAGCGAGCGCAGCAGGCAAAGTCCAACACAACTGTCAGGGCGCACACCCCAGGCGCGCAACTGGTGGGCCAGTTGGTTGGCGCGGGCATCCAGTTCTGCATAGGTAAGCGCGCGCTCGGAGCGCGTTTGCTCCAGATAACGCACGGCGAGCGCATCTGGCTGTCGCTGCACCTGGCGCGCGAACATGTCGAGAAATGTGTCGCTGGCGCGCGGACGGGCGGTATCATTGAACGCTATCACCAGTCGCTGCCGCTCCGCCGCACTTAGCAGCGGCAGTGCAGCCACAGCGGTGGCAGGATTGGCGGCGACGCCGTGCCCCGCTGGCAGGGCGCGCAGCAAGGTGGTTAGCTGATCTGCCAGGAGGGGAGCATAGGCGGGGTTGACGGACGCGGGATCGCTCCAGAGGGTGAGCCGGAGCGGGTTGGCCGCGTCGTCTGGCGATTGGGCGACCAGTTTGATCTGGAAGCGGCTGGTATGGCTGGCAAAGGCGGCGTGGGCAGCCGTGGCGCGTGGGGTGAAGGTGATGCCGGCATACGTCTCCGCGGCCATACCCTCTTCCCAGGCAAACTGATAAGGCAGCGGCGGCAGGTCAGCGTAATCCTGCCAGTCAAAGGCTTCCAGGACGCGCTCATTGGTCTGCGCCAGCAGTTCGGCGAAAGCGGTTTCTGGCGTCCAACTTGCCACTAAGGGCAGATACCGCTCGAACAGCCCCAGCGCTTCGCCTAAGCCTTCATAACTCCGCCCATCGTAGGCGACGCCCACAGCCATTTCGCGCCCGCGATCCTCGCGACCGCCGCTCAGCCGGGCCAGCAAAAGATGCCAGGCAGCCAGGAGTACAACAGGCAGCAGCGTGTTGTGGTCGGCGGCAACTTGCGCTAGCTGTTCTGCCAGTTCTGCCGGCAGGTTCCAGGTATATGCCTGCGGCGCAAAAGGGCGGGCGAACCGCTCGCCCGCCGCTGCGACCGCCGTGAAGGGCAGGCGATGCTGGGGAATCGTTTGTTTTTCCCAATAAGCGCGTCCGGCGGCGGTGTCTTCAGATGCCAGCAGGTCATTAAAAATAGCGGCCACATCGGCATATTGGAAGGCGGCTGGCTGCCTGGCAGCCGTTGCCGGCATCTGGCCATGCAGACGGCTCTGATAGTTGCGCCCCAGGCAGGCGAGCAGATTACGCAGGCTGGCTGTGTCTGCCAGCAGCGCCGGCATTTTCATTGCCAGCGCATTTTCGTCTACTCCCGTTCTGCCTTCTCCCAGATGAAACAGCGTCACCTGCAGCAGCGGCGCGGCGGCCCAATCTACCACCAGGGGTTCCTCCAGGCAGCGGCGGATAGCTTCCTCTTGCGCGGCTGCGGGTAAATGCGACAGATCAACTTCATTCCAGGCTGGAGCTTCTGCCGCCGCGACTGATTGCAGCGGCAGCGTCAAGCCAGGCGGGATAGGAAAGGCGGTGCGTAGAATTTCAAATTCGGCCACCAGGTCTGCCAGAGCCAGATGGAGCGCCGCCGCATCCAGTTTCCCGGTCAGGGTCACCAGGCAGGTAGCCATAAACGTCGATCCAGCCTCTTCCTGCTGCAGCCACAACTGCTTTTGCTGCGGCGAAAGACGGTATCCTTGTGTTGTTAGGGAGATCATATTTACCTCATCTGGTTGCCAGACCTCATCTGGTTGCCAGACCTCATCTGGTTGCCAGACCTCATCTGG
>JAGVTM010000378.1 GCA_019136785.1 Chloroflexota bacterium
TACGCCCAGGAGCGACACACCTTTGGTCGTCCCATTGCCTACCACCAACTCATCAAGCAAAAACTGGCCTGGATGCAGCAGTGGTACGACTGCGCCCGCCTGCTGTATTTACAGGTGGGCTGGCTGAAGAACCAGGGGCGGCGTAACACACGCGAAGTCTCTATGGCTAAATGGTACGCCACCGACCACTCTTTTAAGGCCGCCCACGAGGCCATCCAGGTGCATGGCGCCTATGGTTACGCGGATGAGTATGACGTGGAGCGGTATTTGCGCAACAGCCGTGGGGCGATGATTTACGAAGGCACCAGCGAAATCCACCAGTTAATGCAGGCGGATTACTTATTGGGCCAGCGCGAAGATAAGCCGCTGCGCTGCGAACTGCCGGCATATGACCCGCACCTATGGCAGGAGTAACCAGGCGGCCGCAACGCCAGCGCGCCATTTTCCATGAGCAAGCAAATTAAACTCAAGGTACAGGTGGGGCAAACCATCCGTTTTCCAAATCAATGCGTGTACGATCAGGCCCCTGCCGCAGGCTTCATGAGCGTGCAGCATCGTGCGGGGCGGCGCACACGGCTGGTTGACGTCCCCGTTTGCGAGTCTTGCCAGGCGGAACTGAACCGCCTTTCTGCCGCCGAGCAGCGGCAGCAGCGGCTTGGTTGGCTGGCGGCGGCAGCGGCGGGATTGGCAACAGCGGGCGCAGCCTGGCTGCTGCTCCCTTTGCTGCTGACCTGGTTGAAGGTGGTTATCGCTGCCGGCATTGGCTGCGCTATAAGCGCGGCTATCCTCACCTGGTTTCGCAATCGCCTGCCCCGCGCCGCCCGTCCCGAAAAAAAAGCCATCCGCGAGGCCCTCAAGATTGTCCATTTTTCCTGGCGGGCTGTTACCTTTGAATTTACCAACGACGCCTACGCTGACCGCTTCGCGTCCTTAAACAAGAACCAGTTGATGGACACACGCTGAAGGTCATCACAGATTTTCGCAAATTAAGCAGATGGCGCAGATTTGTTTGGTGGGCAGTTTGGAAGCAACTCCACTGACCACTCGCCACTCGCCACTGATCACTTATTCGAAGGAGGTTTTCCTACATGAAAGCAGTTGTTTGTATTAAACAGACGCCCAGCACGACGGCTGTTTTTGCCGTGGATAATGGCGTCGCCCGTTGGGATGATCCGGGCGGCAAGCCGGTCGTGCTCAATCCCTGGGACGAATACGCTGTCGAAGAGGCTATCCGGCTCAAAGAAAATCACGGCGCGGCTGAGGCTGTAGCCATCAGCATGGGGGATGATTCCAGCGCCGAACAATTGAAGACCTGTCTGGCCATGGGCTGCGGTGAGGCGATTCTGGTGGCTGATGCGGCGTTTGCCGGCAGCGACTCTCTGGGGACAGCCCGCGTCCTGGCTGCCGCCATTCGCAAAATTGACGATGCCCAGATTGCCGTGTTTGGCAAGCAAGCTATTGATGGCGACACGGGGCAGACACCCGTCCAGGTAGCCGTTAAGTTGGGCTGGACCCCGCTCACTTTTGTCTCCGCCATCAAAGAGGTGACCGGCTCAACCATCACCGTAGAGCGCCTGATTGACGAGGGCAAAGAGACGGTTACCGCCCCGCTGCCTGTGGTTATCAGCGTGGTCAAAGAGATCAACGAACCCCGTTACCCGTCCTTCATGGGTATCCGCAAAGCCAACCGGGCCACTATTCCCGTCTGGGCCGCGGCTGACCTGGGGGTGAACGGCGGCGTGGGCGCAGCCGCCAGCCAGGCGGACTGGTCGCACATCTACCCGCTGCCGGAACGAAACACGGTGGTGCAGTTGATTGAGGCAGACACGCCCGAAGAACAGGCGCGCGTCCTGGTCAACAAGCTGTTTGAGGAGAAAGTAATATGAGCGGCGTATGGGTTTTCATCGAACATCAAGATGGACAGCTTAAAGCCATCAGCAAAGAAGTGCTGGGCGCGGGGCGCGCGGTCAGCGATGGGCTGGGCGCGCCGCTGACGGCGCTGGTGTTTGGGCAAAATGTGGTTGGCGTGGCTGCCAGCGCTTTTGCGCACGGCGCGGATGCCGTGCTGGGCTGCGACGATGCTTCGCTGGCGCGATTCCGCGTAGAAGCGGTGGGCCCGCTGCTGGCGGGGCTGGCGCGGGCGCGCGCGCCGCAGGCGCTGCTGCTGGGCGGCTCTACCAATGGGCGCGATCTGGCCGCCTGGACCGCCGCAGAACTGGACGCGGGATTGGTGAGCGATGGCATTGCCCTGGCAGTCGCCGGGGATAGGGTGAAAGTGACGCGCCCGGTGTATGCCGGCAAACTCCTCTCCACCGTCTACGTCAAAAGCAGCCCACAAATCATCACCCTGCGCAGCCGCGCTTTCCCTGCCGCCGCCGCCGGTGGCAAAACGGGCGCGGCGGAATGGGTCGCGCCTGCCCGCTCCGAAGCGGACATTCCCACCAAAATCGTGGGACTGGAAGCGAAAAAGGCGGGCGTCAGCCTGACCGACGCCAATATCATCGTCAGCGGCGGGCGCGGCGTGGGCGGCCCCGAAGGGTTTGCCCCGGTGCGCGAACTGGCGGAAGTTCTTGGCGGCGCGTTGGGCGCATCTCGCGCTGCCGTGGACGCCGGCTGGATTCCCTACGATCACCAGGTGGGACAAACGGGCAAGACCGTCAGCCCCAACCTGTATATCGCCTGCGGCATCAGCGGCGCCATTCAACACCAGGCCGGCATGCGCACGGCTAAAATGATCGTCGCCATCAACAAAGACGCTGACGCCCCCATCTTCAAACTGGCGCAGTACGGCATCGTTGGCGACCTCTTCAAAATCCTCCCCGCCCTCTCCGCCGAATTTCGCCAACGCCTGGGCAAGTAACTTCTTTGCCACGAATTTCACGAATGGCACGAATTGTGTAGGGCAGACCTGTACATCGCCCAATTGCCAAACAAAAGAGGGATCGCGTCTCACCGCGATCCCTCTTTTGCATTCCTGAAGATTTCCGGATGTCAACACTCATTGGCAGCGATTGGCGGGGAACCCTATAATTGCCGCTTATGACACAACGGTTAGATGGGCTAATTATCAAGGCGCAGAGCGGGTTTTTTACGGTGCGCACGGGGGCGGGGGATTATGTTTGCCAGTTGCCGGGGCGGTTGAAGAAAGAAAGGCTGGAGAGCGATCTGGCGGCGGCGGGGGATCGGGTGACAATTTCTGTGCTGACAGCCGGCACGGGCATGATTGAAGCCATTGCCCCACGCCAGCGCGTTCTGTCTCGCGCGCGGCCCACGGGGCGCAGCGTGCGGGACAGCCTCAGCGACCGGGAGCAGGTGTTGGTGGCGAATCCCGACCAGGTAGTGTTTGTCTTCTCCATTCGCCAGCCAGCCCCCAGCCTGCGTAAACTGGATCGTTTTTTGGTGGTGGCGGAACGGAACGATTTGCCTGTCGTTATTTGCGTGACCAAGACAGACCTGGCGGCGCCGGCGGAAGCCGCCGGTTTGTTCCAGCCTTACGAGGCTATTGGTTACACGGTGCTGTACACCAGCGCGCGCACGGGCGCGGGGCTGGCGGCGCTGCGGGAAGCCCTGGCAGGCAAGATTTCGGTGCTGGCTGGCTCGTCGGGGGTGGGCAAGACCAGTTTGCTGAATGCTTTGCAGCCGGGACTGGGCTTGCAGGTGCGCGCCGTCAGCCAGGCCACGGAGAAGGGGCTGCATACGACCCGGTATGTGGAACTGATCCCGTTTGCCGGCGGCTATGTGGCGGATACGCCGGGCATTCGCAGCCTGGCCCTGTATGACATTGAGGCGGACGAGTTGGATGCCTATTTTCGGGAAATCGCGCCGCTGGTGGCGCACTGCCAGTTCAGCGACTGCACGCATGAACATGAACCGGGCTGCGCCGTGCGCCAGGCGGTGGCTGAGGGTCGCGTTTCTGCGGCTCGCTACGACAGCTACCTGCGCCTGCGCGAAGAGCAGGAAACGCTTGACCAGGCGGCTTATGGCTTGTTATAGTAGGAACGAAAGATTACTCAAGCGTAATATGGCGCTGCCCACACCCAATGAGGCGAGAGTGAAATGAGTGAGGACGTACTGGAGAAGCCCGCATCCCCCAACCCCCTTCCCCCAGGGGAAGGGGGCTTTTCAGAGAGGGAGAGGGGCGGCCAGCGCCCCTCTCCCTACAGTACCCCTTCCCTGGAATCTGGTTATGTGTAAGCAGGAAATATAATGGATTTGATGACAGAGAACAGGGCGCTCCCCCGAATGATTGATGAAACAAGCGCGTATTACCGCCGGAAACTGCCTGTTGGCTGGCAGAAGACGTGCGCCTGTAAGCCGAATCATCTCAACTGCATGACGGCTAAAGAGTGGATCAAGAGCCAGTTGGGCGTGTGGCAGTTCAACTATGAGGGGCGCGACATTCGGGATAAGACGCGACACCCGGCTACTTTTCCGGTGGCGTTGGCGGAAAAGGTTATTGCCTTGTTTACGCATGAGGGGGAATTGGTGCTGGATCCGTTTGTGGGCAGCGGCACAACGCTGGTGGCGGCGCAGGCATTGAACCGGAATGCGGTAGGCTTTGATTTGCAGGCAGATTATGTGGCGCTGTGCGGCGAACGGTTGGCGCATGACAATCTTTTTAACCAGGCGCAGCAACTGGTTATTCAGGACGATGCGCTGCACGGCGATTGTTATCTGGAAGCGGGCACGGTCAAGCTGATCTGGACGTCGCCGCCGTATGCCAATTTGCTGAACCGCCAACGCAAGAATAAGTCGCGGCGGGGGGATGAACGGAAAAATGAGCAGTTTGGCAAAGTGGAGCAGTATTCGCAGCATCCGCGCGATTTAGGTACGATGCCGCTGGCGGAGTATACGCAGGCTATGGGGGATATTTTTGAACGCCTGCTGCCATTGTTGCAGCCCAAAGGGCATTGTGTGATCAATGTGCCTGATATGTGGTGGGAAAATCAGCGGATTACGATTCACGTGGCGCTGATTGAGGAACTGCGCCGCCGCGGTTATGAATTGCGGAACGTTATCATCTGGGATAGGACGAATATTGTCAACCGGATTGGCATCTTTGGCTGGCCTTCTAATTACATTACGATGGGTACAACGTTTGAGTATCTACTTCACTTCTGGCAACCTCTGGATGGCTGGCGGGTGGCAGGCTACCATCATTGACATGTGGGGTTGTGCGCAGAATTCCTGTGATAAAGGGCGTGCATACGCCATATATGGGCAATTGGGTAGGGCAAAGCAGATGCAGGTGAGACGGTTTGGCTTGTGGTGGGTAGGCGTCTGGCTGTTGGGGGGGCTTTTGTTGGCGGCGTGCGCCGAAGCTGCGCCGGCGGTGGTAAATTCGACGGCGACGCTGGCGGCGGCGGCAGAGTTTGAGCCATTCTATACGGCGCATGGGGGGCTGCGCACGTTTGGCTATCCGTTAACCGATTCTTTTGTGGATCCGGGCAGCGGGCGGACGGTGCAGTATTTTCAGAATTTGCGCCTGGAAGTGAATCCGGCTAATGAGCAGGTGGAGGTAACGCCATTGGGGACGTGGGCTATGGCGGAAGTGGGGAGGGATGCTGCCGCGGCAGCGGGCGCTGACGCGGCAGCGGGCGCTGCCGCGGCGGATAGTAGCCTGGCAGTGGCGCTGCCGTTTCGGGATTTTTACGAGCAGTATGGGGGAGAGGCGTTGTTTGGGCCGGCAATTTCGGGGCAGGTGGAGGAAGGGGGGCGGTGGGTGCAGTATTTTGGCAATGCGCGGCTGGAGTGGCAGGGGGAGGCGCTGCCGGAGTGGCAGGTGCAGGCGGCGCAGTTGGGCCAGGCGCATTTTCTGCGTTCGGGGGCGGTGTATACGTATCACCAGCAGCGGCGGGGGCAGGATTTTATTCCGGACGATCTGGCGGGTTTGCGCCAGGTGAGTGTTTCGGCGGCGGCGGCGTATCCTATTTTGTTTGCCGGGGACGAGCAGCGGTTGTATGTGACGGCATTGACGCCGGATGGTTATCCGGCGGCGGGGGCAGCGGTGCGGGCGACGCTGACGTATGCGGATGGGAAGACGCAAAGTGTGGAAATGCCAGTGACGGATCGTGCCGGCAAAACGACCGCAGCTATCATGCTGGCGCAATTTGCGCCGGGTGAGGCGGTTTGGGTGCAGATTGTGGTGCAGTCGTCTGCCGGGGAACCGCTGGGGAGGTATGAGCTGCGTTTCAGGATGTGGTGGTAGGGTGGCTGTTCACCGCAAAGACGCTAATGAGTGCATCTGGTGGGTTCTGTAGTGTGAGAGAGGCCCCCATCCCCCAACCCCCTTCCCCCTAAAGGGGGAAGGGGGCTTTTCGGAGGGGCGACCTGACTATTGATAGATGATGATGACCGGTTGGGGGGTGAGGACGGTCATGACGCGCTCGGGGAGCATGAAGGGAACGTCGTAGATCAGTTGGAAGTCTACCTGGTCGGTGAACATTTTGAATCCGCCGTAGTCGAAGCCGGGTTCACTGGCGTATTGGAGGTAGTTGCGGATTTTGGGGCCGGGGGGGCCGTAGCCGTCGCCGTCAATCACGAGTTCAACGTGGGGGTAGTTGATGATGTTGTGTTTGTTGGTCAACATGCTGTCTTTGAACTGGTGTACTATCAAGACGCGGTTGACGCCCAGTTCGATGGCGATTTGCTCCATTTGCGCCTGCACCTGGTTGATGTCTTCGGCGTCTAGCGTGCCTATCTGGATGCCGGGGATCTGTTCGTCGTTCATGGCGAATTCGGGGTCAAGAGCCAGGTGGACATGGGGATAGTAGAGAAACTCACGGATGCGGGCGAACTCTTCCATGAGGTCGGCGCGACCAAGCTGGATGTCGAGGACGACGGCGGCGTTATTGCGTTCGGCGGTAACCAGCCAATCGTAGATCAACGTTTTGTCCACTTGCAGGCTGCAGAGTGGGGCGCTGGTGCAGGGTTTGGCGACGGTGGTGATCATGTGGAAGGTGGGCATGGAGTAGCGACCATCGCTGACCCAGGGGGCGAATTCGGCGATGACGCCGCGCAACATGCGCACGGTTTCGTTGCGCGGCTGGTTGCCGAGCAAGCCGAGACCGCGCCCTTCAGGGCTGCCGTAAAAGGAGATCAGGCGGAACTGGGTCAGGTAGGGGCTGGGGCTGCCGGGGGAAATTGCCAGGGGCGGCGGCGGCGGCAGGGGGGCGGGCGGCGTAGCGGGGGCGTTGTTGGCGGGGTCCCAGAGCCAGGGCAGAATGTCCCAGGGGGGCGGGGCGGGCGTGGATGTGGGCGTGACTGAGGGCGTTTCGGTGGGTAGGGGGGTAGGGGTGTTGGTAGCTGTGCCTGTGGCGGTGCTGGTAGGCAAGGGGGTAGCCGTGGGCGTCTGGCTGGGGATGGGGGTGGGCGTCATGGGCAAGGGCAGGGGCGTGGGCGTGTTGGTAGGCTGGATGATGCCGGCAACCTGAACTGCCTGGGTGGGCGTGGGCTGTGTTTCGACAGCAGGGGGGCGACTGCAGGCGACTGCCGTCAGGATGAGGAGCAGGGCCAGCAGGGCGGCGTAGGGGCGAAATGGAGCGAGCGGGGTGTTTTTTCTGGTGGTCATGTGCATAGCAGGGCGGCGGCTGGTCAAGCCTGCCGCGGGGGGCGAATGGGGGGTTGGGTACGCTGTTGTATATCGCGGACGCGGCGGCGGGCGGCGCGACTGAGGGCGTGAAATGGATGCCAGATGGTGAGAGCCAGCAGGTGGGCGCGGTTGTGGACGTTGTAGTAGCTGGACAGGAAGTCGCGTCCAGGGAAGAGGGCGCGCCAGGGGCCAAGTAGGAGATCGGCGGGCCGGTCGGCAGCCAGCAGCCGCCACCAGATGCGGCGGCGACCATAGAGGGCGCGGGTACGGTTGATGGCATCGTCCTGATGGAAGTAGCGTTGGAAAAGGGCACGTTTCCAGGGGGCAGGGGCAAGCTGGCGCAGGACGGATGCCGGCATCTGGCAACCCAACAGCGTCTGCGTCAGCCACAAACAGAAGTAGCTCACCTGGGCCGCCCGCGCGGACTGCGCCAGACGCACAAAGGCGGGCCAGAAATCCGGTTCATGCTGATGATGGCTGACCAGGCGGTCAATGTCCAGATAGTGGCGCAGCCCCAGGTCGCTGAAGCGGTGCTGCAAGCCGATGTGCAGGCAGAGATGGAGCAGCATGGCGGGCGGGGCCGGCTGCCACAGGTTGGCATCCAGGTCGAGGGGAACCGCCGTAGACCAGATGTGGCCCAGGTCGAGGTGAGCTACCTGGCTGACCAGCACCGATTGGCGCAGGGGCCAATGAAATTCCAGTTCAATTTGCTGTCCCAGCACCCACTTTGTCAGTCGCAAATGCCAGCCAAACTCTTGCATGGCGGCGCGATCCGGCTGGCCCAACGCCTGTTCCTGGTGCAAGGTGTAGCCAGCAGCCTGGAGTTCAGCCAGGGCGGTTTCAGCCTGGGGCGCGGGCACAGCCACGTCCAGGTCGCCCATGAAGCGCAAGGCAGGGTCTTCGTAGACGGTTTGCGCCAGGGCGGCTCCTTTGAGGGCCAGCAGGCGAATGCCGTGGGGGTGCAGCAGTTGGCCCAGGCGGCGTAGTTCCGTGAGGCGGATGTGATTGGCGGAGAGGTTTTGGTAGTAGCTGCGCTTAAGTTGTTCCAGGGCGGCGGCATTGACGCCGGGTTCGGCTTGCAGGCGGCGGTATAGCAGCGGAGCCAGGCCATCGCTGACAGCCCGCTGCGCCAGCGTTTGCCAGTCAAAGGCGGCAGGCACAGGCGGCAGGGGCGGCGTTTTTTGCAGACAAGCCAGCAGGAAATGTTGTTCTGCCAGCCCTAATGGGGGCCATTGTCTGGCCGATTTGTGTAGGTAATCCTGACCCATGTTGACCCAAGGGGGGAACTGCCCGGCGGGGAAGGCAGCAGACGAACAGACGTTCAGGCAGCAGCGGGGGCGACGCCATTGCCGCCCCAGTCGTGATAGAGCTTTACCAGATTGGCGTGATGCAAGTCGGTGACAAAGCCATTCAAAGGAATACGGGATTTGCCGCAGCTTTCAATGGAAATACTTTCTAACGCGGATGCGGGTTTGCCGGCTTTGATCAGTTTCGTGACCTTGTTTTTGATGGTCCTCAAGTATTCCAGGTCGCTTTCGATGAGGGATTTTACTTCGCCGCGCAAGATGACTTCGCCATGCCCCTGGACAACGCTTTCGGGGGATAGGGCCAACATGGTGTGCATGGAGGCTACCAGATCGTCGTAGTCGCCATCAAACAGGGTGGGCACAGGCATGGCGGTATCGGAGGCGAACAGAATGCGGTCGTTGACGACGAACGCGCCAATCAGGTCGTGGCTGTGGCCGGGCAGGTGGAGGAGTTGGAGGGTTTTGCCACCGAGATTGAGGTTGAACTGCCCTTCTTCGAACACGATGTCGGGCAGGACTACCTGAATGCCTTCAAACTCGGCGTTCTGCGCCTGCGTTTGGGCTAACCCTTCGCGCCCTTTGGTGTCCAGCAACTGCCGGCAGAGTTTGTGCCCGATGATTTGGGCGTAGGGGAAGAAGAAGGAGCCAATGCTGTGATCAGCGTGGTAGTGGGTGTTGATCACGTAGCGAATCCGCTGTCCCAGGCGAACTTCCAGGAAGTCACGAATAGCTTCGGTTTCATCGGGGTAGAAGAGGGTGTCAATGAGGATGACGCCTTCTTTGGTGATGATGGCCCCAGCCGTGACCTGGGCATAACGGCGGCTGCGGAAGACGTATATATCGTCAGCAATGCGCTCACGAACCATTCATTTTTCCTATTGGAGTTCTACTGCCAGGACGCACAGAGCGGCGCAGGTTGGATGTTGAGAATTGGATCTGGTGATAAACACGCTGGCGTCTGGTTGTTAGAATTTACCGCCAGGAGCAAAGGACCCGAAGAAGTTCCTTTGGGTTCTGGGCGGTCATGTAGATAGGGTTGTAACCATTCACTCCCCCCGTAGGTTGAGCCTGTCAAAACCGGTTCCCTTTGGCAGGCTCAGGGAGCGGGGGGGAATAGTTACATAGGGTTACACACAAAAGCCCCTGATGGGGTATCAGAGGCTGTCTTATCATGAGTATACAGGTGCGCGCACTTTTCCGGGATGGCGCAAGGGAAAAAGGGCGCCGGGGAGTGGGTTGCACCTGCGGGACACTCCCCGCCGTGCCGTGTGGGCCTCTTGGTTTGAACCTGCTGTGAGCAGGTGGGAATCTTCTCGGGAGGTTTCTGCCTGGCCTTAGCTACTACATATCCTCGCCGTATTTCCGATTCCCCGAATTAAAGCGTTGGCTCAACGACGGAAGCCCATCACGCACACGGCAGGATGAGCGGATATTAGCACAGTCAAAGGGTGATTGCAACCGAATGTGGCGGGTAGGGGTAATTTCTAATTTGAGTGGGTAGTGGGGGAAGCCCCCATCCCCCAACCCCCTTCCCTGACGAGAGAGACGGGATTACCCGATTATTTTCTTAATGTCCAAAAGGGGGGAAGGGGGCGGGCGATTGGCGGTTAATGTTTCTTTCAGGCGGTGGGTTGAGGGGGGGAGAGGTCTTGTTCGGGCAGGCAGAGGACGGGGGAGGGTAGGACGCGGCGGTAGACGAGGGCGGTTTCGCGGGCGGCGCGGCGCCAGGAAAAGCCGGCGGCGCGGGCCAGGCCACGCTGGCGCAGGTCGCGCCGCGCGCCGGCATCAGCCAGCAAGTGGCTAATGGCGGCGGCCAGGGCGGCTTCATCGTAGGGGTCTACCAGCCAGGCGGCGTCGGCGCATACTTCGACGATGGTGGGCAGGTTGCTGGTGAGGACGGGCGCGCCGCAAGCCATGGCTTCGACCAGGGGCAAACCAAAGCCTTCGTAGAGGGAGGGGTAGACAAATAAGTCGGCGCAGGAGAATAGGGTGGGCAAATCCGTGGAGGGGACGTAGCCCAGGTAGCGCACACGGTCAGCCATGCCGCAGGCGGCTGCTTTTGACATAAAGTTTTCCATATGCCAGCCGGTGGGACCAGCCAGAACGAGTGGGTGAGGGTAGCCCTGGCGGCGCACCTGCGCCAGGGCGCGCACCAACCTGTCCAAATTTTTGCGCGGCTCCAGCGTGCCCACGTGCAACAGAAAACGGAGGGGCAGATGGTATTTCTGGCGCAGGGCTGCCTGCCGTTGAGGATCGTTGACGGGGCGGAAATTATCGGGGGCGGCTTCGTGGACGACGAAGATTTTGGCGGGGGGTATTTTCAGGACGCGGGACAGTTCGCGGCGAGCCTGTTGGGAAACGGTGATGATGGCGGCGGCGCGGCGGGCTAATGCCGGCAGCAGCGAGCGCATAGCCAACAGCCGCGTGCGGGGGTGGTATTGGCTGTATAAGAAGAGCGATGCGTCGTGAATGGTCAGCACGAACGGGGCGCCTGGCAGCAGGGGCGCCTGGGCATTGGTGAAGTGGCATAGATCCACGCCGCTCTGACGGATCACCTGGGGCAGGACAAATTGCATCCACAGCCAGCGGCTATGGGGAAAATGGGACAGCACAGGCTGCGCCCGCGCCAGCGTCTCTTCCAGAGGGCCCAAAGGACGGTTGGTGTATAGCAGGCAAGACCAGTCCGGGTAGGCTTGCAGCAGCGCCGCCAGCAAACGACCGGTGTATTGGCCCACGCCTGAGCGCAAACCAAGCAGGGGCGTGCCATCCAGACCCAGGCGCAGGCTCATGCCGTTGGCTCCCGCTGCGCCAGCCAGAGCCCCACCAGCAGCCAGAAGAGGACGGCGGTGGCGTTGAACATCAGGAAATAGTCGAGCAAGCCATGCAGGAGGTAAGCCAGCAAGCCGGCGGCGACGCCCACCTGCCAGATGGCGACCTGCGGGCGGCGCAACTGGCGCAGCAGGGCCATGGCTAACAAGCCCAACCAGGCCAGAAAGGGCAACCCACCCAGGACGCCCACGGACACGAGTGTCTCAATGTACCAGTTGTTGGTGTGGATGGTTTTGTCCCAGGCGTTGGCGTCCAGGAAAGGGCCATAGGTGAGACGGAAGTTGTCCAAGCCAATGCCCAGCCAGGGGCGTTGGAGAAACTGCTGCCAGGCAATCTGCCACAGGACGCGGCGCACGGGAATGGGGGCAGTAACGGTGATGGGGACGAATTCTTCGCCCGTTATGGCAGGCAGGGATGGATCTGTGGGCGTGGGCAAAGATAGTTCGCCGGTCACGGCGACGCTGGTAACGGCTGTCTGCCCGGTCTTGTCGCCAAACCAGGTGACGTACTCCTGCACCATGTCCCAGGTCAGTTCGTAGTCGCCGGGCGTTTGGGGCACGGGCAGGGTGATGATCTGGCTGATTTGCTGCCCTGGGCGCACAGCTTTTTCCAGATGCCAGCGGGGGCGTTCGGGCAGTTCGGCGCCGTCTGACAGCCGCCGCCAGTAGGCGCCAATGTGGATGGGGTTTTGCCCGGCGTTGACCCAGGTGAGGTCGCCGTCGTTGCGGATAGTAATGCGGATGGGCACGGCGTCGCCGGCGGGCAACTGCAGGGAGGCGGGCACGTCAAAATGCACCTGATACCACGTCTTGTCGTCTTCGCTGCGCAGGCGCAGGTTCCAGACGGGGCTGCGGGCGGTGTTGATGAGGATGGCGAGGAGGACAATGCCGGCAAAACCGCCCCAAAAAGCAGCCATTTTCTGACTGGCTGGTTGCTGTCGCCACCACAACCAGACGCAGAGGAGCAGGCTGACAGCCAGCAGGGTGACAAAGGCGGTGCGGCTGTAGGTGAAGAAGCTGGATTCCAGATAGAACAGGGTGGCCAGCGCCAAAATGGCAGCCAGCCAACGGCGCTGGCGGTTTGTCCAGAGCCAGGCCAGGAGCAGGGGCAGGGTGGCTTCCATGTAGATGGCGGCCTGGTTGGCGTGATCAAAGCTGGCGGACAGGCGCAGGAAGGGGCCGACGGTGGTGGGCATGGTGCGAAAGGCATCCAGCCAGATCAGCGGAATACCACGCAGGACTTCCAGCAAACCAACGGCAGCCATGAGCAGACCGCCCAACACCAGGCTGATTAGAATGCCTACGCGCTGGCGGGAGGTGACGGCAGCGTATGGCAGCAGCCAGGCGAGGGACAGGCCGGTGAGGGTGCGACCGGCGGCTTTGAGGGCGTTCAGACGGAGTTCGGCGGTGGGAGCCAGGAGGGCGCTGACGAGGGCAGCCAACATGAAAACAAGCCAGAGGCGGGTCCAAAGCGGGGGTATTTTGCCGCCAATGCCTGCCTCTTTGCCGCGCTGTCGCCAGGCCTGCGCCAGGGCCAGGCCCAGGGCGACGGTCAGGGTGAGTTCCAGGTTGGTGAGTTGGAGGGGGCCAAGCCGCAGCCAGGGGACGCTGGTTTCAAAGGGGAGGCTGAAAGCCAGCCAGAGGAAGCTGGCCCAGGTGAGGCGGGCCAGCCAGTCGGGGGTGGGGGAAGGGGAGGGAGGAGTCACAAGGCAGCCGGGAGGTGGTTTGAGGACAAGAGATAGAGAATAATTAAGGTGAATTGGTGAATGGTTAATGAAGGGTCGCTTCCTGCTTTGCTAAGACGGTCAGGCAGGCGAAAAGTAACGCTGTTTCGGCGACGAGAACGGATATGGCGGGGCCGGCGGGGCCGAAGTGGGGGATGAGGAGCCAGCTTAAGCCGCCGTGTAAAGCGAGCATGATGCCCATGAACAGGGTCAGCCAACGCTGTTGGCCGTGGGCGATCAGGTAATGGGTGAGGCTGTAGTTGACGAATGCCGGCAGCACGGACCAACTCAGCCATTGCAGCACGGGTATGCTACCATGAAATTCCGCGCCGTACAGGTAATTGATGAGCCAGGGGGCTGCCAGCCCGAGGAGAAGGGCGACAGCAGCGCCGCTGCCCATAAGGAGGAGGGCGCCGAGCCAGCCCAGGCGATGGGCGCGGCGGGGGTCGTGGCGCAAGGCGTGGCTGTAAGCGGGGAAGAGGGCGGCGAGGAAAGATGCCGGCAAAATCTGCATGGGTTCAACTAAGCGCTGCGCGGCGCTAAAGTGGGCTACGGCGGCGGCATCGAGACGGGCTTCCAGCCAGAAAAGGGGCAGGCGCGTGTAGCTAATGGATAGAAACGTGGCTGCGCCGAGGGGCAATGCCTGCTGCCAGAGGGCGCGGCTAAAGGGGCTGAGCAGGGGCTGGGGACGCGCCTGAAACCAGCCTTCGCGTTTCAGGTGGGAGTAAGCCCAGGCGGCGGTGAGGCTGACGGAAGCGAGCGAGGCGAGGGCCAGGCCGGGCAGACCGCCGCCCCGCCACAGAATGAAGCCGCCGCTGAGGGCGGTCAGGAGACGGGCGGCGGTCAGGAATTGGGCTTCGCGGCGCAGGCGCTGCTGCCCGCGAAAGACGTAGGCGGCATATTCGAGAAATGTTTGGGCCAGTAGAGCAAGCCCCAGCGCCAGGAAACTGAGACGGATGAGGGGGGCTCTGCCGGCAGAAAAGAGCCAGAGAAGGAGGGTCACGGGCAGGGCCAGCGCCCATTTCCAGCGCCAGGCGGTGTAATGAGTGGTGAGGGGAGAGTGATGAGTGGTCAGTGGGGAGTGGTCAGGGGGAAGTGGGGAGGGGAGAGTGGGGGTGGGGAGAGGTGCTTGAAGGGCGACTTCACGGGTGATGAGGGTCTGCAGGCCCATGTCGCCTAGTTGGGCAAGGACAAAGCCTTGGGCCAGGGCCAGGTTATACAAACCAAAGCCAACGCTGCCAAGCTGCCGGGCCGCCCATAAGCCCAGGGCGAATGTGGCGGCTCTGCCGATTAGCTCGGAGGCGAGCTTGAGGAGGGTGTTGCGAGCAATAGGGCGGCTTAGGGTATGGCGCAGCATCAGGAGTGGGGTTTTAGCCACGAATTTCACGAATGACGCGAATTTCGGCGTTGTTTATGGCAGCACGGCGGTGATGGCGGCGCGGAGGGTTTCGATGGGTTGGGGGCCAAGAAAACGATTTTGGGGCTGGCCCTGGGCATCGAGTATGACAAAGGAAGGATGACCGCGCACGTCGTAGGCGGCTTGCTGCGCGGCGATGTGGGGATCGGCAGCATTGAGGTGAATCACGGCGAGTTGACCGGCGAACTCTGCTTGCAGCCCATTCACGATGGGCGTCATTTCTTGTCAAGGGAGTCAGTTGTCTGTGTAGAAGAAAAGCAGGGCGGGGCCCTGAATGGGCGGAGGTGAAGCGGTTGGGTTGCGGCAGGCAGCGGCTAACAGGATGATCAAGGTAGTGAGAATGAGGGCGGTTTGTTTCATAAGGAGACACGATGGGCGCGGCGCGCTATCATGATCGAAGGAATGGGCGGGTTGCCAACCCGCCCTACGATACGCTATTTTCGAAGGAGCCGGTTAGGAGCGGATAGGAGCGCCGATGCCGTTGCTGCAGGATGCGCCGGGTTCTGGGCCGCCGCCGCGATACCTGTTGATAAAGTCATCAATGCGATTTTCATCTACGGCATCCAACTGTAACCGTTTGCCCCAGGCAGTCAGGACGATTTGACCATCGAGGTCAGGATAAGGGGACATCAGCACATATCCTTTGCCGGCAACCAGGTCTTGCAGAGTGGTGACCTGGTCAGCGGGCAAAGTGGGGTGGTATGCCAGCCAGACGGCGCCGTGTTCTAGTGAGTGGACGGCGTTGGAGGTGTTGACGGGTTGATCGTAGATGCCGCAGTTTTGCCAGGTGGGGTGGTGCACGCCGCCGGCGGGGGGGAGGGTCTCGCCGGCATAGCTGACTTCTACGTCGTGTCCGCGCTGCTGTGTGCCCAGGTCAACGACGCCTGTGGAGTCGGGGCGGGTGAATTGGTAGATGGCAAAGGCGGCGAGGGCGATAGCGAGGAAGCCAACGGGGAGCCAGACGCGCAGCAGGCGGCTTTTTTTCTGACGCTGCAGCTGCTGTTGGCGCTGCTGGCGACGGCTGGTGCGTTGTTTAGGGGTGTTGTCGTTTGTCATAACCTTTCCTTGTAAGTAGTGACCAGTGGCGAGTGATCAGTGATCAGTGACTGACCAGTGGCGAGTGATCAGTGGGCGGATGGAGAATGGGCGCGGATGAAGTTTACATGCGCATCACAATCTGCGTCATGGTTGGGCTGCGCTCACTACACGCCTGTGGAATCTGTGTTGATATTCGGGAAGCCTGAGGAACGTCTAGCCAGGCTGCACAGCGCTTCTACTGTATCTGCTTTGGCGGATGCCGGCAAAAGGAGGCGGGGGGAGGGCAGTAAATCTTAATCTGAAGGGGTTTATTCTGTTGGTAAACTGATAAGTATGGGAAAAGCCGGGGGCGGGTTGGCAAATGGGGAGAGTTGGTTATATTAAGCATGGCTGTGCGCCTTTTGGCTGGCAATATGTCTGCCCTGGCAGGCGGGGCGAAGTGGCGGGGGATTTGCCGGCGGGCGGTTTGGGGGCGGCGCGATGGGAATGCGTATGAAGATGAAGCGTAGAGGATCCCCAAAAGGGTTACGAATGGGAGTGGTGGGGGCAGGTCTGCTATTGGCGGGCTGGTTGTTGTGGACGCAAGCGGCGCCGGCGTTGGTGAACCGGTATCGGACTCATTTGCCGCCGATGGTGGTAGGTTGGGTGCTGACGCCTTTGCCGACGGCTTTGCCGGCGCCGGCGCAGGCGGCGGTCGCGCCGCGCATCACGATTCCGGCGGCGGCAACGGCGGCGCCGACTTCGCTGCCGCTGCCGGCAACTTTCACGCCGCCGCCAGGGGGTGAGGGTGGTTTGCCGCTAACAGCTACGGCTACGCCAACGCCGCAGCCTTCGCCAACGCCGACTGTTACGCCGACGCCTTTGCCGGGCAGCGTGCGGCTTTCGGGTTTGCGCATTGTGCCGCAAAATTTTAACAACTGCGGGCCGGCTAATTTGAGCATGGTGCTGAATTTTTATGGATTGGCGATTGACCAGGTGGAAGCGGGGGAATGGATCAAACCCAACAATCTGGACCGCAATGTGAATCCGGGGGAGATGCAGGCGTTTGTGACGGCGCGCACCAGGCTGGCGGCTGATGTCTATTACGGCCTTAACCTGACGCACCTGCGCCGTTTGCTGGCGGCGGGCTTTCCGGTGATTATTGAGAAGGGATATGAGCCGAATGACGATGCGTGGATGGGACATTACCTGACGCTGTTTGGCTATGATGAAGCGCGCCAGGTGTTTTGGGGGCTGGATACATTTCTAGGGCCGTGGGATAGTGCGGGACGGGAAGAGTCGTATGAAACGGTGACGACTAACTGGCAGCATTTTAACTACGCGACGGTTGTGGTTTATCCGCCGGATGAAGCGGCGCGGGTGCATGGTCTGGTAGGGCAGCCCTATACCGATGCGCAAAGTATGTGGCAAAACGCGGCCAGCCGGGCACAGGCAGAGATAGAGATGGAACCGGAGAACGCTTTTGCCTGGTTTAACCTGGGCAGCAGCCTGACGGAACTGGGGCGCCTGGCGGATGATGCGGCGCCGTATAACGCACAGGCGGCGGCGGCGTTCGATCAGGCGCGGGCTTTGGGGCTGCCTTTTCGCATGTTGTGGTACCAGTTCACGCCGTATGAGGCTTATCTGGGAGCGGGACGGCTGGAGGATGTGTTGGTGCTGGCGGAAGCGACGCTGTCAACGGAAGGGGGGCAAACGATTGAGGAGACGTTTTTGTATCAGGGGCGGGTGTGGGAAGCGCAGGGGGATGAGGAGGCGGCGCGGGCGGCGTATAGCAGGGCGATAGGGCTGAATCCTCGTTTTGCGGCGGCAGCGGAGGCGTTGGCGGCGTTGAATAGTGGGGGGTGAGGGAGTGGTCAGTGGTGAGTGACTAGTGGCGAGTGGTCAGTGGGGGAGTGGGGCGGTGGGTTATGGGGCAGGCAGAAGGGTTATGGGGATGCCGTTGGCGGAGAGAGGGGAGAGGTCTTCGTTCAGGGCGCTGGTTTTGAGGTAGCCGAGGGCGAGGGGGCCATGGGGACCGGCGGCGGCGGAGGTGACTGTGCCGACTGTGCGACCAGCCAGGGTGAGGTCGCTGCCGGCAGGGATGGGTTGGGCAGGGCGGAGGCGAAACAGTTTTTTAGCCAGGCGACCGCGGCTTTCCAGGCGGGCGATGATCTCTTGCCCGGTGTAACAGCCTTTGTTAAAGGAAACGTCATCCCAGAGGTTGGCTTCCAGGGGAATGTAGTCCAGGGTAATCTCATGCCCATGGCGGGGCAGACCGCTCTCAATACGCAGATATTCAAAATCCTGGGCGGATGCCAGGGTTATGCCGGCCTGCTGCAACTGCGCGGCGGCAGCTTCTTTGTCAGCCAGGGGGCACATTAGAAAGTAGCCGCTGCCGGCAACGGGATCAGCGCAGTGCAAATAGACGGTTGCGCCTGCCAGGCTGGTTTGCCGCCAATGGTGCAGGGGCAGGTTCACGTCGTCGCCAAACAGGGGTCGCAGGCGTTCGGGCGCAGCCTGACCGTAAATGCCCCAGATGGCGGTGGTGGGCGTCAGGTCTTCCAGGTGAAAGTCGTCGTTGAAGAAGACAAAGCGGAGGAGGTAGCGGGCGATGTTGCCGGCATTCCCCTCGCTGGTCAAGACATAGACCTGATCTGTGGCGGCATATAGAATGAGGCGGTCAATCATGCGGCCAATGTCCGAAGTCAGAATTGTAGCTGCTCCCTCCCCGCTACGCAGTTGCTTCACCGACTGGGTAGACATGCGGTTGATCAGATCCAGGCGGGCAGCGCCGCTGATTTTTAGCATTCCCAACTGGCTGCGATCCACCAGAATGGCGTCCTGGTGGGCGGCGGCGTAGACGGTGGTCAGGGTATGGGCGGTCGGGATCATGGTTCGTTTACCTCAATGCTCCCCAGATCATGAACACTAACCCTCTGGTGGGCTGAACGGGTCGAAACTCTGGGCGACGTCTGTGTTGCCTTCGACAGGTTCAGGCAACGGGGTAAGTAGTTCTGCCAGATCAATGCGCGTTGACCAGACGGCGGCGAAGGCTTCGACAGCGGCAACGTGCGCCGCTTCGTGTTGGAAGGTGACGCTGGCGATGAGTTCCCACAAGGGCTGGCCCGCCAGCCACTTATACCGCTGCGGGTTGTTCAGGGCGCGGTCGTTGAAGCCTTCTAGCCACTGCTCTAACTGGGCGCGCACGCCTTGTAAGTCGTCGAAGATGCGATCCAGGTCGCGGTCTTTGTTTTCGAGGAAACGGGCGGCGTTGTAGGCGTCTCGATCTGCGAGGGCGTGGAGCAGGCGGTCGGGTTTTTTGCCCTGCTGCAGGCGCATGAGGGCGGTGACGAGTTCGGCTTCCCAGACGGTGAGGTGGGCGAGGAGGTCGCGGATGGACCAGTCGCCGGTGACGCCGGGTTGGAGCAGGGCTTCATCGGGGAGGATGTCCAGGGCGATCAGGAGCCGCTCGCGGCTGGCGTCTAAAGCGTCGTAGAGTTCTTCCTGGTTCATAAGATTGTTTCGTGTGCCAGAGAATCAGCAGCAAAGGCTAAGGCGGCTCTGATGTCTGCCGCCGTTAGAGGAGGGTAAGCGTCTAGCAGGTCAGCCTCGGTTGCACCTTCGCTCAATTTACGGACGAGTAGTTCAACTGGAATTCGCGTGCCGCGAATAACGGGTTTTCCTAGCATCACGTTGGGGTTGATCTCTATGCGTTCACTGTGCATGAATCACCTGTTACCTGGTATCCTTTTGGTTCATTGATTACGAACTGCCACTGTCTGATCTTGGATGGGTAACCGGGTTGAGGGCATTGTAGCATAGAGTTTGATGGGAAAGCAAAGGGGAGGGAAGCCGGGGAAGCCCCCCAACCCCCAACCCCCTTCCCCCCAGGGGGGAAGGGGGCTTTC
>JAGVTM010000064.1 GCA_019136785.1 Chloroflexota bacterium
CGGCGACCTCGAAGGTAAGTGGTTATCCAGGTGGGCGAATTGTAGCATAAGTGTGGCCGTCAGGCGAGTGCCGCCAGGCAATCTGGCACTGGCAATTCCAGCAGTTCTCAATTTGAGCAGGCTTGGTTCTCTGGACGTTGGTGGAAACCAGTTTGAGGGAAGCCCCCTATCCCCCTTCCCCCAGGGGAAGATGGCTTTTCGGAGAGGATAAGGGGCGCCATTGCCAGGTTTGACTCTTATGGTTATTGCAGGGCAGCGATGAAATTGCCGGTCCACAAGCCAAAAATACCCGATCCATCCTGACAGGTGCGCACGCCCTGTAAGTAGGGGCCGGGGAGGATGAAGGTGCCGGTGGATAGAGCCGTGCATTTGTAGCCGGGGTCATACTGCAAAATCATGCGCCCAGGGTCGGGCTGCGTTTCCCAGGTTCCCGTCTCTGCGTCGTTGTCCACAAATGTGCCATCCAGCAGCAGCCAGACGCGGCTGGTGCCGCCGCTGCCGTCCACCATGTGGTAGGTCAGATCCATGATCAGGTTAATGTCCGCCTCGTCCACCACCAGGGTGCGCACGGTGGCAGCATTATCAGCCAGGTCGTGATCATACGTGCTTTGGGCGGCAGTGGTGGTATAGGTATAGATACCCAACTGGCCGGGCACAATGTGCAGGTTGCTGGCGACTATTTGCCCAGGCGCCAGGGCGTTCAGGTGACAGGTAACCACGTTATTGGCGTCGTCGCGGCAGTCGCTGACGTACACGCCATCTGCCAGCGCCTTGATCTCATTGCGCGAAAGGGCGCGGCGGAAAACCATGATCTCGTCCAGACTGCCGGAGAAGTAGTTGCTGCCCCAGGGAGCCCGCCCCACGGTGAAGGCGAACGGCGTGCTGCCAATGGGATAGTTGCCCGCCGGAATGCGGGCAACTTCGCTGCCGTTATTTGCCGGCAGCGTCCCCGCCTGAAAGCTGTATAACGTGCCCACCGAATCCCACACCTGGGCGTACAGCTTGTTTTGATAGTGACCAAGCACGTAGCCATACCCCTGCTGCCCTTTGCCCAGAAACTTGCGATCTGAACTGGTGGAGGAGGTCTTAAACCAGAGCGCCAGTGTCAGTTCCGCGCCCGGATTTAAGCCTTCACCCGTGGGCCCAACGATATAGTCGTCGCCATAAAAGTCAAGGGCTGTGCCATAGCGTCCCGGAATGCCGGCAGTAGGACAGGTCGTTTGGGTGACGCAGGTGAGATCGTCCCCGTAACTCGAATTGTCGTGGAACGATTGCGCGCCTGCCGGGTCGTCCAGGTGTAAGTTCAGGCGCGTTTCGGCGTTCAGGGAAGGAGCAAAGCTGAAGCTGGGCGGCAGCAGGGTGGTCATCGTAATGAAGCGACCGTTGTTGGGCCCTTCGTTAGCCAACAGCACCGTGTAAGTAAATGGTTTGCCTTGCACAGCCAGGCCCGGGTTTGCCCGCTCCTGCACTGTCAGGTTGGCTGCCGTGCCCACCGGGGCGGCAATGGTCAAGGCGTTGTCTGCTGGTGTATAGTCAATCTCGTAGCTGGCAACGGCGGCAGTGTTCAACATCTGGCCCGCCTGCGTGGGCAACACGGCTACGGTTAGTTGCGCCGATGCGCCGCCGGATAGGACGCCCCATTGACAGGCGATGCGTATTCCCAGGTATTGGCATGTGCCCTGGCCGGTGGTGTAGGTGATGACCACGCTGTGCGTGGGGAAGGTGTTGGTGATGAAGACATTGGTGGCGATTTCTGTGCTGGTGTTCACCACGGTCACGGTGAAGGTCAGGATGTCGCCCAGGTGAGGAGAAGCCGGGGCGCTGGACAGGCTGAGGGACAGGTCGGTGCAGAAACAGATACTATTTTCCAGACTGCCGGCATTGTCCGGCAAATACGCTTCCGGGTTGGCGGCAAAAGCCACCACTTCGTTGTCTACCTGGGCGGGGTGGTCGGGTGGCATCACTTGAATCAGCAGGTTGGCGGCGCTGTTGGCGGCCAGCGTGGGCAACGTGCAGGTGACC
>JAGVTM010000589.1 GCA_019136785.1 Chloroflexota bacterium
ACGTTTGTGCGCCTGGCGCAACTGACAAGATAAGCGTCCAGCGAGAGTAAGGGCGCCTGATATGTCAGGGCTGCCTGGATCAAGTAGGCGTCATAGGCATAGATGTCCAACCTATGCGCGACCTGCAAAGCGTCTTCAAGGGCTATGTCCACAAAGCGGATGGGGATTTGTTGATAAGCGGCAACGGCTTCCAGGGCCTTCGCGCCAGTTATCCGTTTTCGTTTGAGCATAGCAGAGAGCGCATTGCCGATTTCCCAATGAACGGGGGGAGGGGCCAGGAGGATAGCGCCTTTTGTGAAAGCAATCAGGTTATCGCGTTCTGGTTCGCCGGCAATGACGGCAATGATAGCTGACGTGTCTACGATGATGTTCATGGAAGCTCCATATTGTACAATTGTCTGGCAAGATTATACTTGTTTGGGATTCTTTGACAAGGGGTCGTTTGAACTGTTGACCAGGTTTGCCGGCACAGCCGGCGCGCAGGCAGGATGCGATTCTCAAGCCTTTGACGCGATATGGTCACGCCTGTACAATCTTCTTATGCGCTCTCCATTTCCGGGCATGGCCCCGTATCTTGAACATCCGGCATTATGGCCGGATGTTCACAACAGTCTGATCGCTGCCTTGCGAGATGACCTGGCGCCACGTGTGGCGCCACGTTATTACGTGGGTCTAGAACGGCGGGCTTATTTGCTGAAATCAGATGATCTGGCTTTTATCGGACGTCCCGATCTGGCCGTCGCGCCAATGGCTTTGACCCCGCAAAAATCTGCGCGCCCCCTGGCAGCGGCAGGCGTCATCACAGTCGAACTGCCTTTGAAGGATGAGGTGGCAGAGAATTATCTGGAAGTGCACGAGGTAACTACAGGCATACTTGTTACCGTGATCGAGTTGTTGTCGCCTATTAACAAACTCCATACGGACGGGCGGCAAAAGTATGAGAGAAAACGGGAGCAGATATTGGGCAGCCGCACGCATCTGGTAGAAATTGATTTGCTGCGGGCGGGCGCGCCGATGCCCTTGAGCGGGGAACCCGTTGCCTGTGATTACCGTATTCTGGTGAGCCGCGCCAGCCAGCGACCGCAGGCGCATCTTTACCCGTTCTCGGTGCGGCAGCCGATACCGTCTTTCAGTTTGCCGCTGCTGCCGGGCGATAATGAGCCAGAAGTGGAATTGGGGCAAATATTGCACGCGCTGTATGCGCGGGCGCGTTTTGATTTGCGTCTGGATTACGGGCAGCCGCCTGTGCCGGCATTGCCGGTGCAGGACGCGGCGTGGGCAAATGAGCTAATGGGCAGTCTCACATCCAGGCGTTCCGGCTGAAGCCTCCACGCCTATTGTCAGGCGTCAGAGGAGGTCAGGCAGCTACATGCCGGCATTTCCACCCCTTCCACCACGTAGTAGGGCAGCCAGGCTACGCCAAAATGGGAGATCACCACGTCTTTCTTGAAAGGCTGCACGGTGATCTGGCTGACTTCGGCGGCGATGGCGTCCCATTTGCGCTGTAGTTCAGCCAGGGCGCGGTCGCGTTCGGCTTCCAGGTCGTCAAGCTCTTTCTCCAGGGCGACAATAGCCTCCTCGGATTCCTCCACGTCCATTTTGGCTTTTTCGGTGAGACGGCGTTTGCTCAAGGAGGAAGAAACGCTGCGGCGACGCCCGCCAATGAAGCCCAGCAGCGTTTCCAGATGCTTGCCGGCTTCTTCGCGCTTGCGGGCGGCGTAGTCCGCCTCGTCTTCCTGTAACTCCTGTTTTTCCCGCCGCAGCTTTTCCTCCAGGGCATCCAATTGACGCTCAAACGTGGCTTCTACTTTTTCCCGTTCTGCCTGTTGAGCGGCGGCAGCGGCAGTGGCGCATTGGCGGGCGAAGTTGACGGCGGATACGTCGGGGCCTGCGTACACTTTCAGGGCTTCGTTAGCCTGGATGGTCAGGGTGGTGGCGCGATAGACCCAATCCAGGAAGTCGCTTTGCAGGGCGTTGATGTCGCCGGCTGACGTCAAGGGCGGTTCCAGGGCGGCGAATCTGGCCTGGGGCTGAGGCTGCCCTTCCAGGACGCGCTGGTCGAATGCCGGCAGCAGGCAGGCCGCCCAATCTGGGCGGCGGCGGGCATCTAATGCCGTGACCAGGGCTGTCTGCAGGACGTCTGTGTCCAGGTCGTATTTGCGATTGGTGAAGCGGACGCTGGCGTGCGCCAGCAGCGCCGGGCGATAGAGCAGGTTGGCTGGCGGGGCGGATGCGGGGACAGCCTGGCGGCTGGCCTGGACAGCCTGGCTGAAGGGGAGATCGTTGGCAAAGAAATATTCAGCAATCCGTGCCGGCACGGGCGGCCGGGTTTCCGAACCAATGAGGGAGGGGGCGGGCGCAGCAGAGGGTGGTTGGGCGGGCATGGCGCGCGGCGGTTCCGCCGGGGCAGCGGCGGCTGGCGGCGTTGAGACGGGCGCGGCGGCGGCGCCGGCGAGGGCGTTCAGGGCGGGGATTTGCTGGCGGGTCAGGGGGCCAGCCAGGTAGTTCATGGCCCAGCGGGTCTGGAAGAGGCTGGGGTGGGCGTCGTGGACGTTGCGCAGCAGAAAGACGCGCTTGCCCAGAGCGGAAATCAGGTTGTCATATTCGCGCCGATCTAAAGCGCCGCCGGACAGAGAAGCCAGACCATCCAGCAGCCGCTCCTTGTCTTGTTCCGTGCCCAGTTTGCCGATGAACCAGGTGCCGGCATTGCTCAGCGCCTTGTAATCCACGTCCACCGGGTTCTGCGTGGCTAACACCAGTCCCAGACCAAACGCCCGCGCCTGTTTGAGGAGGCGCAGCATGGGCTCTTTGGCGGGCGGGTTGGCGATGGGGGGCAGGTAGCCAAAAATCTCGTCAAAATAGACCAGCGCCCGCAGCGCCGTCGTGCCTTGCTGCCCGCGCATCCAGGTCTCAATTGCGCCAAAGAGCAGCGTGACAAAGAACATGCGTTCCTCGTCGGTCAGATGGGCAATGTAAAAAATGGCGTGGCGCGGCTGACCCTGGGCATTTACCAGTAGTTGGCTCACGTCGAGCGGCGCGCCGGCGATCCAGCTTTGAAAGGCGGGCGCCGCCAGAATACTGTTCAAATCCATCGCCAGGTTGAAGCGGTCTTTGTCGGGGAAGAAAAGGGACACGTCGAAAACGCCCAGTTTGGCGAAAGGGGGATTTTGCGTTTGCAGGATGAGTTCAGGCAGGGTCAGGTCTTTGCCCTGGCTCCAGGCGTGCTCGAAGATGTTGGTGAGTAAAATGTGTTCGCGGGAGCGGATGGGGTCTATGTCTTTGAGGCCGACGAGACCAAGCAGGGCGGTGACTGTGCCGGCAATTTGCTCGCGCAGCGCTTCTTTGTGGCTGTCCCAGGGCAGGTCGGGCGCTGCCAGGGAAGAGAGGATGCTGACAGGGATGCCGGCATCCGACCCCGGCGTATAGACGGCAAACTGCACCGCGTCGCGCAAACGGGCGATGCGGTCGGGCGTGATCTCCCACTCCGCCAGACCGTTACGCCACAGGGCGGCGGTTTCCTCTGCCACCTGCGTTACGGATTTGTTGTCGCGTCGCGCCAGGTCGGGGTTGATCCAGGGTTGGAAATCTGCCGGCAGCAGATCAGGGAAATGCAGCAGGGCGTTGGTAATGTCCCCTTTGGGATCGATCATGATGGCTGGAATGCGGTTGAGCGCCGCCTCTTCCAGCAAGTCCAGGCACAGACCTGTCTTGCCCGAACCCGTCATGCCCACGACGACCGCGTGGGTGGTCAGGTCGTCCGGATCATACAGCAGCGGCGTACTGGTGCGTTTGCCTGTAGCGGTTTCTACCAGCCGGCCCAGATAGAGTTTTCCATTTGCGCTCATAGCCTTGTCCTCGTGAATGCTCAGAAACTGAATTGTGCTCAGGTTCGGCAGTTGGTAACCGTGTGCAAATAACAGTCGTAAGAAGCAAGAAGTTCAACTTCTTTGAAGAAGTTGAACTTCTAACTTGCCACTAATCGCACCGATACTGTTCGGCTAATTGTGCCAGCGCCATATTCTCCGCAATGGCGTCATGCGGGATTAGCACGTACTGCCACCGCTTGCCCCCATGAGCCAGCGCATGATTCGTGGCATGTTTGCACCATGTCACCGCCGCGTCCCGCTTGGCTAACACCTCTTCATTGCCCATCTCGTTAGTCGCTTTTGGTTCCAACAAGTAAATGGCTTTGGCTGTTTCCGCCACAAAATCGGGCTGGTACTCCTTCTGCTCCAGCCCTATGTTGTAATAGATCTGGAACTGTCCTAAAGCTGGCTTAAACCATTTTTCCGCATCCCGTTCTAAAATAACGGCCAGTTTGCGCTCGGCATCAGAGTCAAACTTTTGGTAGGGGTATAGGCAGCGCTGGAAGTGTCCAAAAACCAACTGCCGGATCCTGCTTCTCTCGGCTGGCGGTGTATGCACATTCTGGATGGGCTGCCCGGCAACAGCCGTAAACGCGCTTTCTTTCAATGGAGTAAATCCCTGCAATATCCGCACTTCATAACCAGTGGCTTTCTCCCAGCGATGCTGCTGCATCTGGGCATGAATAAGCGTCGCCAATTGCCGCTGGTAATAAATCAGGACATTCTTAACTTCTGCATTCGTCAGGTAACTTTCCAGATGGCGTACCATCTCTCCGGCCAGTTCATAAAGCAGGTCTGCTTCGTCGTCATAAGAAATGTCCGGAAAGTCTATCAACTGCCGCACCAGATAATCTTCCAGCCGCGCCTCAGAGGCGATACGACCGCCTGTATTCAGCGACTCTTGCTCGTTGGTGCGCAAAGTTTGGATGAGTAACTCCCGGTCAACCGGCTGGAAATGGACGTTACTGACATCCAGGTGGAAAGGGTAGAAACCGGTGGTCACTTCACCGGTGGGCACAACGACAATGCGGGGAATGTCAATGCTTCCCTGTACCACGATTTGCGCCACTTGCTGCACAATCTGGGCAAAGTCGGGTGGCGGCGCTGTCTCGATGCCAGGCAGGGCGGGCTGCGCGGATGGAATGTAGGCTGCTTTGACTTCGTTGATGATTCGTTCCTGCACGGACGTTTCCTGCAACGCCGCCGACGAAGGCAGACGCACATGTCTGTGCATCACTTCATAAGCCAACTGGGCGACCCGTATCTCTTCGGTGGTCTGGAAAGGGATGAGCGTGGGCGCCGGGCGGAGTTGTGCTGGCGCGCCGGCGGGCGTTGGCTCCAGCGTCGCGCTGCCTAGTTGCAGCAAGACGTTGGGTGTGGCGACCACAGTCTGGCTGTGCTGCTGCCGCTCCTCCGGTTCCAAGATGACCTGTTCCAGACGGATGACCGAGTCGGGGCGGTTGGCCTCGTCTACAATCTCCTGAAATTTGTCGTGGGCCACAATGCTCAGGCGATCCACCGGCTTGACGCCAGTGCGCTTGCCATAGGGCAGGCGCAGGCCGCGCCCGATGGACTGCTCGATGAGGATGCGGGCGTTGGCCGCGCGCAGAGGCACGATGGTGTACAGATTGGTCACATCCCATCCCTCTTTGAGCATGTTGACGTGGATCACGATTTCCGTTGGTTCGGCGGCGCTTTCCACAGCCAATAACCGCTCAATCACCTCATCTTCTTTGGTAGTGGAGTCTACCTGAATCGCCTTGCCTGCGTAACGACCCTCAAAAAACGCTTCTGACTCAATCAAAGCCAACAACTGCGCCGCGTGGGTCGTGTCGCGGGCGATCACCAGCACAAA
>JAGVTM010000143.1 GCA_019136785.1 Chloroflexota bacterium
ATTTCTGTTTACGCAGCAAGAGTAATAACCATCAGGAAGAAAAGGAAACCAAGAAACAAAATGAAAGTGGCGCTGTTAGCAAACTTGAAGAAAAATGCTCCCACCTGGCCCGGCATGTCGCCCGATCAATGGGACGACCTGGACTCGGAAGCCACCATAGAGGGCATCATGGAAGCCATCCGCAGCGGTGGGCATGAAGTGACATTCCTGGAAGGGGACCGAACCCTGCTGGAAACGCTGCCCAAATTGAAACCAGACATCTGCTTTAACATTTGCGAAGGTCATTTTGGCGATGGGCGGGAGGCGCAAGTGCCGGCACTCCTGGAAATGCTGCGTATCCCCTATACAGGTTCTCAGGTGCTCACCCTGGCTCTGACCCTGGACAAACCCATGACCAAGCGCGTCCTTACCTTCCATGACCTGCCTACGCCCCCTTTCCAGGTCTTTGAGCGCCTCACCGAAACGCTCAATCCAGACATGCAGTTCCCCATGTTCGTCAAACCCAGCCGCGAAGGCACAGGCATGGGCGTCAGTGTGGAGTCCGTTGTCTATGATCACGACCAGCTTCACACCCAACTGCAACGCATCTTTGAGAAGTACAGCCAGCCCGTACTGGTAGAGCGCTTTATCGAAGGGCGCGAAATCACCGTGGGCGTCATAGGCAACCTGGTCAGCCCGGTGGCCTGGCGTATACCCGACAACGAAGACGCCCCCCGCATCCAGCGCGGTCTGCACTTCTTCCCGCCGCTGGAAGTCAACATGGAAGCCTACCCCGAAGAAAGAGGCGTCTACACCAGCCGTATCAAAGTAGACCTGGCGCATGATTTCCGCTACATCTGCCCCGCGCCGCTGCCCGAAGACCTGGTGGAAGATTTGCGCTGGCTGACAGCAGCCGTGTTCCGCGTCACGGGCTGTCTGGACGTAGGTCGCGTAGACTTCCGTCTGGACGCCAGCGACAACAACAAGCCCTATATTTTAGAAGTCAACCCCCTACCCGGCCTCAATCCGGGCTATTCCGACCTATGTCTGGAAGCCGCCGCCGATGGCTGGACGTATGAAGAACTGATCAACCGCATCCTGGGCGAAGCTTTACATCGTTATGGCCTGGATGAATGAGTTAGAGTGAGTAGTCTTATGCCATCACGAATCCGCGGCGCCTGCCCCCACGATTGCCCAGACACGTGCAGCGTCGTGACCGAAGTCGAAAATGGACGCGCCGTCGCCTTTTACGGAGACCCGGATCACCCCGTCACACAAGGCTGGTTGTGTGCCAAAGTGCGCCCTTATCTGGATCACGTCTACCACCCCGACCGCCTGACGCAGCCGCTGCGTCGCGCCGGGCGTAAAGGCGGCGGGCAGTGGCAGCCCATCACCTGGGATGAAGCCATTGCCGAAATTGCCGGGCGCTGGCAAGAGATTATCGGGCGCTATGGCGCTGAGGCGATTTTGCCTTACAGCTACAGCGGCACGCTGGGACTGGTGCAAATGACGGTGGCCAGCACCCGCTTCTGGAACCGCCTGGGCGCCAGCCAGTTGCAGCGCAGCATCTGCGGCGCGGCGGCGGAAGCGGCAGTGCAGGCTACTTTGGGCGTGCGCCATAGTCCGGCTTATGCTGATGTGGCGCACAGCCGCCTGGTGATTGTCTGGGGGCATAATCCGGTGACGACGGCGCCCCATTTCATGCAATCGCTGCGCGCCGCCCAACGACAGGGGACTCAACTCATCGTCATTGACCCGCGCCGCAGCCGCACCGCCGCTGGCGCTGACTGGCATCTGTCGCCCAAGCCGGGGACGGATGGGGCGTTAGCTCTGGGGCTGGGACACATCATTGTGCGCGAAGGCTGGCACAATGAAAACTGGCTGAACGCGCACACCGTTGGCTGGGCGCAATTGCGGCAGCGGCTGGCTGATTATCCCCCCGAACGGGTAGCAGCCATCACCGGTCTGGAGACAGCCGATATCGCCCGGTTAGCCCGTCTCTATGCGCAGGAAACGCCCAGCCTGATTAAGATGGCTGACGGCATCAACCGTCACGCCAACGGCGGGCAAACGGTGCGGGCTATCTGTACGCTGCCGGCATTGACCGGGCAGTATGGGCAGTGCGGCGGCGGTCTGGCTTACACCACCAGCGGCTATGTGGCCTGGGATGGCGCGGCCACCAGCCATTGGGAAGAATGCCCGCCGCCGGGCCGCGTCATCAACATGAACCGGCTGGGTCAGGCGCTGTTGGGCGAAGCCAGCGCCCCGCCCATCCAATCCTTGTTTGTCTTTGGCGCCAATCCGGGATGATCTGTTTACGGTGGTACACGAATTGTTCTTGACGGACACGGCTGATTATGCGGATGTGGTGCTGCCGGCAACTTCCCAACTGGAGCAAACCGATCTGCACAAAGCGTATGGTCATACCTTACTCACCTATAACCAGCAGGCCATCCCCCCATTGGGTCAGAGCAAGAGCAACTGGGAACTTATGGGACTGTTGGCGCGGGCCATGGGCTTTACCGAATCCTGGTTATACCAGACGCCCGATGAGGTTATTGACGAAGTGCTGACGGCAACGGCGCAGCGCAACCCGCTGCTGCAAGGCATCACGCTGTCCCGGCTGCAAGCAGAAGGGTCTGTGGCTCTGCCCGTAGTCGAACCGCCCTTTGCCAGCGGCTATTTCCCGACAGCCAGCGGCAAAGTCGAGTTATTCTCAAAGGCTATGGCGTTGAGCGGGCTGGATCCGCTGCCCACCTATCTTCCCGCCCAAGACGACGGCGGCATTCGCGCCCCTGATGAGCGATTTGCCGCAGACATGGCCCTCAACCTGCTCACCCCCGCCGCGCACCACTTTGTCAGCAGCAGTCTGGCGAACCAGACAGGCTTGCGCCAGCGAGAAGGTCAGCCGTTCGTGGAAATTCACCCCCAAGACGCCGCTGCCCGCCACATTGCCCAGGGGGATGAGGTAATTGTGGAAAACGGACGGGGCTGGTGCCAACTGCGCGCCCACGTCACCGATGCCGTTCGCCCTGGCGTACTGGTTTCGCCCAAAGGAGTGTGGCACAAACACAACGGCGGGCGCAACGTCAATTTCACCACCTCTGACGCCCTGGGCGATCTGGCCGGGCAGAGCACGTTTCATACCAACCGCGTCTGGCTGCGTCCGGCGGGCGGGTAGATTGTACGTTCACACAAACGGGATGCACTTTTGCATTATCCCCTGGTAGTTGTATCGTCTGGTTTGCAACCCTTTGCTCTGGTCTGCGTAATGTATCAATGAGCGTGCGTTCAAACACGCCCTGGGTCTTGCATACCTGACAGTGTTCAAGCACACAGCGGTTCAGAAAGATACAGTAACATAAACCCATCCTTAAGAGGAGACACAGACATGAGTAATGAAGAAACCCCCAGCGTTGAGGAAATCAAAGATCGGCTGAAGATCGAGGTAGAAGAAGTAGAGGCCACAGCCGCCGAGACGCCCGCCAGCGGCGAAGAAGAGACGGCAGCCAAAGCCGCCGCGGTAGACATTGTGGACGAGTTGAAGAATCTGGGCCGGCAGGTGGCAGAAACGTTGCGCGCTGCCTGGGAAAGCGAAGAACGGCAAAAGATGGAAACTGAAGTCCGCGAAGGCATCAAATCTTTCGCCGACGAAGTAGACAAAGTCATTCGTGAAGCCCGCGCCAGCGAACCTGCCAAAAAGATGCGCGAAGAAGCGACCGAATTCAAAACCAAGATGGAAGAAGCCGACCTGGCCAAGAAGGCGCGCACCAGCCTGGTGCAGGGCCTGGGCTGGCTCAGCGACGAGTTGGGCAAGCTGGCTGAGCAGCTTACGCCTAAAGAGAAACAGCCAGAAGCCGCCGTGGACATTGAAGTCAGCGCCAGCCTCGAAGTTTCCACAGGAACGGAAGAGACCAAAGACGCAGAAGGTTAAGCAGCGACAGATTCAGTGGGATAAATTGCTGGGGTACGGGCTAACCGTACCCCAGTTTTGTTTTAACGCCAGGGGCCACGGCTGCCGTCTAGCCGCTATAGCTGCGGCAGCACCGTCTGCGCCAGGGCGGTCAAGCCATCCACATCGTCCAGATCAAGCCATTGCAGCATAACGCGCTGCACGCCAGCTTCGCTTAATTCGCCCAGTTGGTCCACGATTTGACTGCCCGTGCCTACTACCAGACCCACGCTGCGCGCCTGGGCAAAAGTGCGCCCGCGGGCATCCAGGCGGGCTTGAACGGCAGCGTCATCCCGGCCAAACCAGCATCCGGTCATCAATGAACGGCGCACGCTGGCAGGCGAACGTCCCTGGGCAACCAGCAGTTCGTCTAGCTGTCTATTGAGTTCGCGCAGGCGCGGCGCGGGCGCAAAGACGGCGTTCCATTCAGTGGCATATTGGGCTGCCAGGGGGAGGGTGCGGCGCGGGCCGTTGCCGCCAATGAGGATGGGTGGCCCGCCGGGGCGCCGCGGGCGGGGCAAAAGAATGCCTTGTTGGAGGCGATAATAGGCGCCCTGGTAATCCACTGGCTCATCGCTGCGCAGCAGGCGGGAAACGACTTCCAGACCTTCCTGGAAACGGGCGAAACGAGCAGGCACATCCAGCAAATCCCAACCGTAATTGGTATGTTCCCGCTCCTGCCAGCCTGCGCCCAACCCCAGCGTCAGCCGGCCGCCTGACAAATCATCTACAGCAGCCGCCATGCGCGCCGTCATCGTGGGATGGCGGAAGGAGACGGGCGATACCAGCGGGCCAAACTCAATACGCTGCGTATGGCTGGCCAGCCAGGTGAGCGAAACCCACAATTCCAGCGATTCTTTGTCGGGCGGGCTGGCGTTGGTGTAATGGTCGGAGCGGTAAAGACCCACAAAGCCCAGGTCTTCAACTGCCCGCGCCAGACGCTGCCAGCGGGGCCAGGTAAGACCATTCTGGCCTTCAAGCATAATGGCGACTTCTATTTGAGACATAATTACCCCGGCAGATTGGTTCAATCTCGGAGATTGAATCAATCTAAAACAAAACGCCCATCCAGGGGGATGGGCGTCCAGATTTCTAAAGAGAGACACGCCAGCGCCAGGCGCGGGCCAACGGATAGTGCTGCTTAAAGGTCACTCAGTTCTTGACAGGCGCTTCGATGTGCGGCAAGACCTGGGCTAAAATGCGTTCCTTGGGCATAGCGCCCGTGATGCGGGCCACAGCCTCACCCTTCTTAAACAGCATCAGGGTGGGAATGCCGATAATGCCATAGCGACCAGGGATAGCCGGATTGTCATCCACATCCATCTTGCCCACGCGCAGCACCCCATCGTAATCCTCGGCAATGGCTTTCACGCTGGGGGCGATCATACGGCAGGGGCCACACCATTCCGCCCAAAAATCAATCAAGACAGGTTGTTCTGAGTTCAAAACCTCTTGCTCAAAGGTTTCGTCAGTGACCTCAAATGGTTTTGCCATTAGAAATTCTCCTTCAATGTAACGCAATTTAATGGTGGTAAAAACACCTGTCTATCCAGACGCGGTGGGATTGACGTTTCTTACAGAATTGAATACAAATGCGATCTGAACAGAGTTTAGCGCAACTGGTTTTCCTGTCAAGGTACGGTTAGAATCAAGCCATGGACGAATTACTGATTGTTAATGGACGGTTGGTGACCTGGGGACAGCCCAACGAGATCGTGGAAAATGGGGGACTGTGGCTGCGGGAGGGGCGAATTGCCGGCATGGGCGACAGCGCCGCCTTGCAGCAGCAGCACCCGGATACGCCCGTCTTAGACGCCGGCGGTCAATTGGTGATGCCGGGCAACATTTGCGCCCATACGCACTTCTATGGCGCATTTGCGCGCGGCATGGGTATTCCGGGCCCGCCCATGCAGGACTTCCCCGATATTTTGCAGCGACTGTGGTGGCGGCTGGATCGCGCCTTGACGCCTGAAGACGTGCGCTACAGCGCCCTGGTGTGCCTGATAGACGCCATCAAACATGGCACAACCACCCTGATTGACCACCATGCCAGCCCGGAGGCTATACCCGGTTCGCTGGACGTGATTGCCGAAGCAGTCACCCTGGCTGGGGTACGGGCCGCATTGTGCTATGAAGTAACAGACCGGAATGGGCCAGCCGGGGCGCAGGCGGGAATTGCCGAAAATGTGCGCTTCTTGCGCAGTCTGGCAGAAAACCCAAATAGCTCGCTGGCAGGCACGTTTGGGCTGCACGCCTCGTTGTCCTTGTCGGACGAGACATTGGCAGACTGTGTGGCAGCGGCGCGCGATTTGCGCTGCGGCTTCCACATTCACGTGGCAGAGCACGAGGCGGACGAATACGACGCGCGCTATAAGTATGGCAAACGGGTGGTGGATCGGCTGGCGTATGCCGGCATTCTCGGCCCCCGCTCCATCGTCGCCCACGCCATTCACATTGACGCCGCCGAAATGAACCTGCTGCGCGATACGCGCACCTGGGTGACGCACCAGCCGCGCAGCAACATGAACAACGCCGTCGGCGCCGCAGACGTGGAAGGAATGCTGCGGCTGGGCATCCCCGTCTGCCTGGGAAACGACGGTTTCAGCAACAACATGTGGGCGGAATGGAAAGCGGCCTACCTGCTGCATAAAGTGGCGCACCGCGACCCGCGGCGGGCTAACGGCGCAGACATTGTGCAAATGGCTGTCACCAACAACGCCGCCCTGGCAGGCATGTTCTGGCCCGATACCCCTATTGGCGTATTGGTTGAAGGGGCTGCCGCCGACCTGATTCTGGTGGATTATCAGGCAACGACGCCG
Organism: Chloroflexota bacterium; assembly: GCA_019136785.1. Lineage (GTDB taxonomy): Bacteria > Chloroflexota > Anaerolineae > Promineifilales > Promineifilaceae > JAGVTM01. The sequence continues at coordinate 6,751 of JAGVTM010000143.1, forward strand.
TTACATGCCGGCAACCTCCCCTGGCACATCCTCTTTGGCTTTGAAAGCAGCATGGTCAGTGCCACCATTTGCCAGGGCAAAATCTTAATGCAGGACAGGCAGCTTCTCACCCTGGACGAAGCCGCCATCACCGCCCGCAGCCGTGAACTGGCGGTTGGCGTCTGGGAGCGCTTCGCCGCCTGAAAACTGGCGCAGACTGGAGCAGTCTTTGAGACTGCTCCAGTCTGGGAAACGCGATCAACTGGAGCAAACCTTGAAAATCGCTATACTGGGTGGAACGGGAAAAGAGGGATCGGGGTTGGGCTTGCGCTGGGCTGCCGCCGGTCATGAGGTCATTATTGGCTCACGGGTAGCGGAGCGAGCCGTGCAAACGGCGGCGGCGTTGACAGAGGCGCTGCCCGAATGGATTGAGGTGACGGGCAGCGACAATCTCACGGCAGCACAGCAAGCAGATGTGGCGGTCTTATCTGTGCCCTATGCGGCGCAGGCTGCCACCCTGAGCGCAGTTAAGGAGGCGCTGATTGGCAAACTGCTGATTTCCGTGGTTGTCCCGCTGCAGCCGCCGCAGGTAAGCCGCGTCTGGCTGCCGCCGGCCGGCTCGGCGGCGCAGGAAGCGCAGGCACTGTTGGGCGAGGCGACGCGCGTGGTGGCAGCCTTCCAGAATGTATCCGCGGAGCATCTGGAGGATTTCGAACACGATATTGACTGTGATGTTCTGGTCTGTGGGGATAAGCTGGCAGACCGGGCAATAGCGGTGCAGTTGGCCGCCGACGCCGGCATGCGCGGCGTTCACGCCGGGCCGCTGCAAAATGCAGCCGTGGCGGAAGGATTGACAGCGGTGCTGATCAGTATCAACGTACGCTACAAGATTAAAAATGCCGGCATCCGCATTACAGGCTTGCCAGAGTCTTGATGACGTCCCAAATCATGCTGACAGCTGTGCCTGGGCTGCCCCATATCCAGGCCGGCGACGATCTGGGGGGGGTGCTGTTGGCGGCGCTGCTAAAGGCAGGCATCCTGCTGCAAGCGGGAGACGTGTTGGCGGTGGCGCAGAAGATAGTCTCGAAAGCAGAGGGGCGGCAGGTCAATTTGAGGGACATCCTGCCTGACGCGCGGGCGCAGGAAGTGGCGCAGGCTACGGGCAAAGACCCGCGCCTGGTGGCTTTGATTCTGCAAGAGAGCGAAGAGATTTCTCGACTGCGCCAGGGGGTGTTGATCGTGCGCCACCGGTTAGGGTTTACCAGCGCCAATGCCGGCATAGACCGCTCCAACGTGCCGCAAACAGAGAGCGACGCCGATGGCGAAACGGTGCTGCTGCTGCCCTTAGACCCCGACGCCAGCGCCGCCCGCCTGCGCCAGACCTTAGCAGCGTACTTTGGCGTCCCCGTCGGTGTGGTGATCACGGACAGCCATGGCCGCCCCTTTCGCCTGGGCACAGTGGGCGTAGCCATTGGCGTAGCTGGCGTTCCCGCTCTGTGGGACAGGCGCGGCGAGGCTGATTTGTACGGCTACCGCTTACAACACACGGACGTGGGCGTGGCTGACGAAATTGCCGCCGCCGCCGGATTGTTGATGGGGCAGGCAGCCGAAGGAACGCCTGTGGTGTTGGTGCGTGGGTTGGCGCTGCCGGCAAATGCCTGCAAAGCCAGCGATCTGGTGCGCCCCAAACATCTCGACCTCTACCGTTGAAAAAAGCGCAGCCGGGCAGGCGGGCCATCAAGTTAGCCGATTTGTACTATCCCCGGCTGGTTGTAAAACGGGATACACCTGGTTAATCTTGACGTGATATAACCACGAGGCGTTGGATGCCGGCAACTGCCGCACAGCCTGGCGGCAGCCGGGCGCCCTCAACTCACGGTGATTTCCTGTTTTATGCCTCTATTTCACTGGTTAAGAAAGCCATCTGCCTGTTTCTACCTGGCGCTGCTGTTGGCGGTGTTTGCGGCGGGTTGCCAGATGCCGGCAGGCGCCGCCGGACTGCCCACGCTGGCGGTAGCGGCTCTGGTAGACGACGCAGGCGCCGGCGGGCGGAATGGACTGCCGCCCACCTTCACCCCGCCTCCGCCCACGCTGGCGCCCACAGCCACAGCCCTGCCCTTCACCACGCCCCGCTCGCCCACGCAGACGCCGCTGCCCGTGCCCACCAATACGCCTGTCACCCCAGAGACAGCCACGCCCACGCCATCCATCACCCCATCCCCCACCATCACGCCCACTGCTACTCTGAAGCCGCGCGAAGCCTATACGCCAGCAGAACCACTGCCCCTGGTTTACTATCCACGCCCCGCCGCCGACAACGGCTGGGGCATCCATTGGATTCCCACCACCAGCCAGGAGCGCGGCGTCGTGGACCGGTTCGTGGCTGAAGTCAAACGAATGCACATCAAGTGGGTCGTGTTTCTCAACGACCATACAGACATTGGGCGCAATGATTACCTGGTAGACCAGCTAGTGGCTAACGGCATCATGCCCATCATGCGCATTTATCGCAGCGGCATCTTACCCTATGATGGCGATCTGAGCGCGATGGTACGGCACTATCGCGCGCGCGGCGTCTATTACTTCCAGCTATACAACGAACCCAACGTCAATGATGAAAACCATCAAGGCGTTTCCAACCCCAACACCTATGCCGTCACCTGGGCCGCTGCCGCCCGCGAAGTAATCGCCAATGGCGGCTACCCGGGCCTGGGCGCGCTCAGTCCAGGCGGCCCCTACAACCATTACCAGTTTCTAGCGCGCACCCTGCAGGCGCTCAAACGTAATGGCGATCTCGGTTTGCTCAATTGGGGGTGGGTGTCCGTTCATAACTATCACGGTTTGCGCGCGCCCGACGACCCCGACGGCTTTCTGCTTTTCCGCCAATACGACGCCATCATCAACACCTATTTGCACCGTTCTCTCCCCTTGATCGGCACCGAAGGCGGCTCCTACCATCCTGACCCACAAATAGAAAAAGAGATGCTAAGTTGGCAGTACGCCTACATGCGCGATGCCGAACCGTATTACTTTGCGTTTAGCGCCTGGCTGTTAGCCAACCTGGAAGGGGGCAGCGCCGATTCTGCCTGGGAATGGCAGGCGTTGTTCCGCCGCGACTTTGTGCATCCGGTGGTGACGGATTTCTTTTACCAGACAGAGCGTTGAGTTGTGCAAAGGGGAGACAAACTAAGTAACTGTCCGTAAATAACCTGGCGATTGGGGTTCGTAGTAACCGCTTTAGCGGTTTGGACGGCTAAACTTGTGCTGAGCGTAGTCGAAGTAGCCGTTACTACGAACTTGTTTCTGGATAATTACTAACAGTTTGTCCTACATCACTGTTCACCGACCACTGTTCACCGTCAGCCGCCCGCCAGGGTTTGCACGCCGCGCAGAATGGCTTGCTGCGCCGCCGTGAACCAGGGGCCCGGCAGCAGACCCAACACCAACGTGCCCAACACAGTGAGGGCCACAGCCACGTTCAGCGCAGGTCTGGCGCCGACGCCAGCGCCGCGCTGGTCGCCCGCGCCTTCGTGCATGAACATCAAATAAACGACGCGCAGATAGAAGTAGCCAGAGATGATGCTGGTGATCACGCCTACCACCGCCAGCCACACCAGATCCGCTTCAAGGGCGGCGCGGAAGATGTAGAACTTGCCCGAAAAACCACCCGTGGGGGGAACGCCCGTCAACGAGAGCATGAAGTAAGCCATCGCCAGGGACAACAAGGGGGCGCGTCTGGCTAACCCTTTGAAGTCATCGAGCATGGTGCCTATGTTTTGCTGGCGTTCAACAGCAATGACGATGGCAAATGCGCCCAGGTTGGTAAAGAGGTAAGCCAGCATGTAAAACAGCGCCGCGCTGACGCCATCGGCGCTGGACACGCCAGCGGCGACGCCCATTAAAATGTAGCCGGCATGAGCAATGCTAGAATAAGCCAGCATTCGTTTGATGTTCGGCTGTGCCAGGGCCACCACGTTGCCCAAGATCATGGTCAGAGCCGCCAGAACAGCCACGGCTGGCGCCCAAACAGCGGCAATTGCCGGCAGGGCGCTGACAAAAACGCGAATCAGGGCCGCAAAACCACCCACCTTGGCCCCCACAGACATAAAGGCGGTAACAGCCGTGGGCGCGCCTTCGTATACGTCTGGCGTCCACATGTGGAAAGGAACAGCCGCCACTTTGAAAGCAAAGCCAACGAGTAGCAAAGCCGCGCCCGCCGTCCCTAAGGCCCCGCCCTGGCTTATGCGGGTCAGCAAATCCGGCAGGGCTGTGGAGCCTGTGGCCCCATAGAGTAGGGCGATGCCAAAGACCATAAAGGCGGAGGAAAATGCGCCCAGCAGGAAATATTTCATGGCGGATTCTTCCGAATCAGCACGAGGCACAGCAAAACCAGACAGGACGTACAGGGGAATAGAGAGGAGCTCCAGCGCCAGAAAAACAAGGATCAGGTCATTGGCGATACTCATCAGCATCATGCCTGAGAGGCTAAACAGCATCAACATGTAATATTCGCCGCGGTTGAGATTGACCTTTTCCAGGTAATTGACGGAGATAAGGACGGTTAGCAAACCTGTCAGCAGCAAGACGGTATTGAGAAAAACGCTGTAACGGTCTACTATCACCATGGGGCTGCCGCCGGCGGGGGTGACGGTGGCGCCCGGTTGGTTCCACTGCAGCAGGGTGAGGATTAATGCCGGCACTATCCCCACCAGACTCAGCCAGCCCGTCAGACTCTTGCGACCCTCAGGCACAACCAGGTCCACAAACATCAACACCAGCCCCCAGGCTACGATCCAGATAAAGGGCAACAACAGAAAATAGTCAATTGACGGTATTTCAAACGTCATAAGCGCGTCTTTCCTCTGCAAAATAATCGCATCCCCGTCCTGCCCATTCGTTTACCATCACTCTACCAGCGGCCCTGACAGATGTTCGCGGCGGGCTAGAATGATATGCGCCATGGCTGTAACTGGCTGCGACCTGGAACTCGATCCAATTTTCACAATAATAACACAATCATGCTGGATGACACACACTTTTGCTGCTCACCGCCGCCAGAATTTTGGGCGTAAGTTGACCCTGACCCGCTCCTTGGTTAACATACACGCCATAGGTCACTGCCATGTGGGCGGCGGGGACGCCGCTGTAGGCGGCGGGGACGCCGCTGTGGGCGGCGGGGACGCCGCTATAGGCAGCACGTTCCGATTTTCTGAGAATAAACCATGAAACAATCCGCCATAACAGGCACACTTTTAACCCTTCTATCCTTACTACTGGTATCGGCGGCAGCCCTGTTTTTTATGTGGCAGGGTCGCGCAGCCATGCGCGGTGAAATTGCCCAATTGGAGCAGCAAAAACAACAATTGGGGGATACGCTGTGGTCAACGGAGACAGAATTGGTTACCCGTACAGCCGGGCTGGCCACAGCCACAGCCCAGGTAGCCGGTCTCGAAGGCACGCTGTCCGCGCAGCAGGAAATTGAAGCTACCCTGGCAGCATCGCTGGCGCAAACAGAGACGGAACTGGCGGCGCAGGCAGCCACAGCCGCGGCCTGGGAGGCGCGTCCGCCGCTGGTGGCTTTCTTTGCCCCGCAGCCTGATGCCCAGATAGCTCTGGGGCAATCAATCGAAGTGGTACTGTCCGCCAGCGACCCGGCAGGAGTAGCCGCCATCAATTTAACAGCCAATGGCGAGTCGTTGGCATCTTATTCACCCACAGATGAACAACTGGTGACGGTGCAGAAACTTTGGGCGCCGGCGGCAGCGGGGCGCTACACCCTGAGCGCCACAGCCATTAACGCGCACGGGCGCAGCAGCGATTCCGTGGAATTAACGCTGATGGTTGTGGACGAAACAGCCGATGCCGGGCGCGAAGCGCGCAACGCCGAAATCAGAGCCGTCATTGAAGCCAATGTAGTTGAAATTCGCGGCCTGGAGCCGCTGCAGCCTATTACGCTTACACTGCTCAGCGCAGCTGACCTAGAAGCGCGCGTGGAGGCTGACCTGAGCGACTACACGCCGGCGGAAGCTCGCGACGATGCCCTGGTTCTCAGCGCCTTTGACTTTGTATCGCCGGACGTAGACCTGTACGAAGTGTATACCAGCTTCTTTAGTGAACAAATTCTGGGCTTCTATGACCCGGAGACGGCGGAGTTTGTGGTCATCAGCGACGATGACGCCCTGGATGCCAATGAGCAGTGGACGCACGCCCATGAGTTTGTCCACGCATTGCAGGACCAATATTACCAGTTGGAACTACTGAACGATGAGGGGCTGGATTCCGAAGCCAGCATGGCGCTGCGGGCTTTAGCCGAGGGAGACGCTACCCAGGTGCAGTTGGCTTACCTGTTTGATGGCTACTTTTCCCCCAAAGAGGTCAACGAGATTTACGCGACTATACAGAGCGGCAGCGACAGCGACGCGCTGGCAAATATGCCCTCTGTGCTGCGCCGCAGCTTTGCTTTCCCTTATGACGAAGGGTTTACGTTTGTGAATACCTTGTTTTCCGCAGGCGGCTTTACGGCTGTTGACGCTGCCTGGCAGAATCTGCCGCGCTCCACAGAACATATCCTGCATCCTGACCGTTATCTGGCGGGCGACCAGCCGCAGTTAGTAACGCTGCCGCCGCTGACAGATACCTTAGGGGTCGCCTGGCGGCAGCTTGACGCAGATGTGTTTGGCGAGTTCTTTTTGCGCCAATATCTGGCGCAGCAGTTGGATGAGGAGACGGTAGACGCAGCCGCCACAGGATGGGGCGGCGACGCCTACACGGTTTATCTGCGGGACGAGGATGAGGCGCTGGTAATGGTGCTGCAGCTGCGTTGGGATACGCCGCTGGATGGAGAGGAGTTTACCGCCGCCTTTGCGGCATACGCGGGCGCACTGACGGCGGCATTGCCGGCAGCGGCAGGCACGGGACAGTGCTGGTCAGGAGATGACCTGATCTGTCTTTATACGGGCGAGGAAGGCACAACGATCATTCGTGCGCCTGATCAGGCTACCGTGGATAAGATTGTGGAAACGCTGCGGCTGGCGGTGCGCGATGCAGTCGCTTCGATGAAGCGGGTCGCTTCGATGAAGCGGGTCGCGTCGACTAAGCGGGTCGCTTCGATGAAGCGGGTCACTTCGACGAAGCGCGTCGCCTCACCCCGTTTCGCTGCCATTAGCGGCTGCCGGCAGATTCCCATTGTGCCAGCCCCACTCCGATAACCCCAACATATGATGATAAGCTGTTAAATCAAGCTGCAAAGGCGTTACCGAAACGTACCCTTCCGCCAGCGCGCCAAAATCTGTGCCTTTTTCCGGCACACCTGTGGGCGACTGCCCGCTGATCCAGTAGTAATATTGGCCCCGCGGGTCTTGCCGTTTCTCCAACTCATCGCGGTAAATGCGCAGCCCTTTGCGCGTTAACTGGATGCCTTTGATTTCTTCCGCCGGCAAATACGGCACATTCACGTTCAAAAACACCCCTTTGGGCAAACCATTCGTCAGCGCCGTGCGCACAACTAGGCGCGCTATACGGGCTGCGGCGGTGTAGTCCAGATAACCATGCCCTTTCTCGCCCGCATCCAACGAAAAAGCGATAGCGGGCACCCCAGCAATAATGCTCTCCATAGCTGCCGTCACCGTGCCTGAATAGGTGACGTCGTGCCCCAGGTTAGCCATAGGGTTAATCCCTGAGACCACCATATCCACAGGCCGGTTAATCACGCCCATGAGGGCCAACGCCACACAGTCAGAGGGCGCGCCGTCGCTGCATAAGGCGGGGGAACCATCCGCCAGCGTTACTTCGCGCACCCGCAGCGGGTTGTGCAGTGTCTTGACGTGACCGCTGCCCGACCAGTTGCGCTCCGGAGCCACCACGCTCACGTCGCCTACCTGGCGCATAGCTTGAGCCAGCGCCAGCAAACCCGGAGCCATCACGCCATCATCATTTGTCACTAAAATGTGCATACTGTTTATCCTCATATGAACCAATCAGGAGGCAATTTTGGGCGACTATCCGCCCGCGTTTTCCACCTCCTGACCTACTATAACCCAGGCAAGTTAAGGCGCGTTTAGTTGATTGTTATGGTTTTGCTAACTCCGGCGCGTGTTGTCGTTCAAAGTTTTCGCGGCAGCAGGCTTAAGAGAATCTGCCGCTCCTCCGGGCCAAACACACGCAGGGCAAACAGACCGAGCGGGTAAACGATGACGCCCGCCAGCAAACCGAGCCACAAGTTAAAGTGCGCCCCCAGAGCCATGACTGCCAGCATCACGGCGGCAATGAGGGCTGGTTTCCACAACAGCCGCCGCCAGCCCACATCGGGCATCTTGCGTACCAGGTAAACGTGGAATACCGCCAGTAGAACCATCTCCGAGGCTATGGTAATAACAGCAGCAGCGCGGTAACCGTACAAACGCAGAAATATCAGGTTGGCAATTAAGTTAAAGCCGACGCCAATGGCAAAAGCCCGCGTTTGCATGCGCTCCTGTCCCAGGGCAATAAGGACATAGTTGGTAACGCTGTTCAGCCAGCCGAACGGGATAGACCAGACCATAATGCGCAGCGCCACCGCGCCATCTGGCAAAAAGGCAGTCCCGCCTAATAGACCAATGAGGACCTCTGCCAGCAAGGTGGTGACAGCAGCCAGGGGCAGCGCCACCAGCGTCAGCAGCTTGACCGACATGCGGAAAGTGCGGCGGGCGTCTGCCAGGGCGCCTTGCACCTGGCGGGAGATGACGGGAAACAGGGCAAACGTGAAGAAGGCGGGGATGACGTTAAAGGCGCGCACGTATTTGTAGGCGCTGTCGTACCAGCCGACCTGTTCATCTCCTTTGAACTGCTGCAAGAGGGGCACGTCCACCAGGAAGAAGACGGTAGCCAGCAGGTGGTTGAGCATCAGCGGGTAGCTGGCGCTGAGCATCTGGCGCTGCAAGCCCAGGTCTACGCGCCAGGGGCCCGGCAGATGGAACTGGCGCACGGCGGCGATCAACAAAATAGCCAGGGTGACCAGGTTCACCAGGATGGAAACGCCCGCCAGCCCCACAAATCCCCAACCGAGCAGCAGCACCAACACGCCAAAGGCGACTTTGAGGATGGTGGTGACGGTGGTGACGGCTGCCGGCATTTCTGCCTGCTCATAAGCATAAAAAAGCCCCGTCAACCCCTGCCCCATGCCAGAGAAGATCATGCCCGCCATCAGCAGCAGAATAGCCCACTGCGTGGCGGCGTCCAGCGGATTACCGCCCACAGCCCGCCCCAACAGATAGAGGACGACGGGTAGACTGCCCACCAGACCCGTGCCCAGGCGCAAGACGCTGGTGTTTAGCAGGTAGCGGCTGGCCTGGCTTTTGTCCTGGGACACTTCGCGGATGATGAGCGTGTTCAGTCCCCAGTTGGCAATGATCTCGTACAGGCTGGCAATGGTAATGGCGGTGGCGTAACTGCCGGCATCGCCCGGCCCCAGCAAACGCAAATAAAAGGCGGCGAAAACAAAGTCAATCGCGCGGTTGAACAGGTTCAGAACCATCGGCGCCAGGCTGTTCCTGGCTATGCTGCGCGTGTTTGTCAGCTCTCCGCGCTGTGGGAAGAACTGCCGCCAGGCCCAGACAGCCAGCCCAAACAGCAAAATAATGCCGCCCATGAAACTGGTCAGACCGCCCAGCTTAAAGCTGAGCGGACTGTAACGAAAGCGGACTTCCCACGTGCCCGCCTCTAGCGGCACGCCGCGGAAGTTGCCGTTCACGCGCACAATGGACGTTTTGGTTTCGGATTGTGCCGGCAGCAGTTCCCCCGTTTCGGCAGCCGTCACGGGTCGGACAAAGACATCCCAACCAGGCGCAAAGCTGTCATTCAAAACCAGCCAGGCCGGCGCAGCTGCCGTAGCCCGCACGGTGACTTCCAGGCTGCCATAAGCCTTTATAGCGGCGGGTGTCAAATCGCCTGGTTGGGCTGGGCTGTCGTTGGCGGACAGCCCCAGGGCCGCCGCGTCGGCAGCGGCAAGGTGGACGTAAGCGCGCGGGTCGTATTGAGCCAGGCTAACCAGCGGATTGGGGGCGACGACCGTGGCCGAACGGGGCAGCGTGAAGGCGCGGGGAACGGCAGCCAGGTTCTCATAGACGCGCAGTCCTTCCCCCTGCCAGGCCAGCGCCAGCTTGGGCAATTCCAGCGTTTGCGTAGTCACAATGTATTTCACGCCCAACAGGTCCAGTAGCGGCGAGTTGAGAGATTCCCAATGGACGATAGGCTGCACCCGATTGAAGGGTAATTCTTTTTGGGATTCAATGGTCCCCATGTATTCGGTGTATTGTTTGGGAATGACCGACTCGTAACCGCGCACATCCTGTAATTGGTAGGGCCAGCCGGCGTTGGCGTTGAGCGGCTTTTCGCCGTGGGGATCAAAGGTGGTGAAGCGCCAGGGGCCCGGCTGCGCCGCCAGCCATTGCAGCAGTTGCGGCTGGAAGTCGAGCAGTTCGGGTGGATTGGCGGCATGGAAGCCGGCGCTGGCGACGTATAGATCAGCGCCAATGAGGACGGCGGCAGCAGCCAGCCAGAGGAAACGATGCGCCCGCGCCAGGCGTGGCCCAAACCACAACAGCCCGCCGCCCGCCAGCAGCGCCGCTGCCAGAGCCAGCAACTGCCAGAATTCGTAGCTGTAGAAGGCGCGCGCCGTGGGGAAGGCAGACGGCGCCAGCGCCAAACCCATGAACACACGTTCAATGGTTGGCTCAAGCGAGGGATAGAGCAGCCAGGAGGCCGCCAGTCCCAACAGCAGACAGAGCGCGGCGGCGACAGCCAGCCGCCCCAACCAGCGCACAATACTGGCTGGCGCAGCGGCGCGAAATTGTAACTGAACATAATCTGCGCCAAAGCCAGCCAGGACGGCCACAGCCACAGATAAGGGAAATACCCAACGGAAGGGGGAGTGTAGCTGGTTAATGCCTGGCAAGCCGTAATATAGAACTGCATAGAGCGGCGTACCAAAGATAAAGGCCAGCGAAGCCAGGCTGAGGATGGTCAAGAAACCAATGTGACTGCGGCGCTGCCGCCAGCGGCGGCCTCGGTCGCCAGGCGCTGGGCGTCCGCGCGCCGCCCAGACGCCCAGGATCGCCAGGAGGAGGGGGAAAATGCCCAGATAGATGCCGCCCTCGACGTAGTTCTTAATGCCCCAATCGCTGCTCTGAGCCCCGTTGGGGTTGGGCTGCCCGTAGCTGTTCAGGGTAAACGGCAGGCGCTGCCCGCTGAACACGTCCACGTAGTCGTGGTGGGAAGGGTTGCCAAAGAAATTGGGCAGGGACAGGGTGAGGAGACGGCGCGGGGGAAATGCCCAGCCGCGCACTTCTGCCAGGGTAGCGGAGCCTTCCCGAAAGTTGGTCTGGCCCACTTCGGCAAAGGGCAGGAACTGGACCGCGCCCAGCATCAAGCCCAGAGCCACCAGACTGAGGAGCCAGGCGGGAGGCTTGAGCATCGCCCACAAACGGCGGCGCAGCGCGACGTCACTGCGCCAGATGCGCCGCAGGGGGCCCGCCAGCCGCCATAGGGAGAAGGCAGCCATAACCAGCAGCGTGTAATAAGTGATTTCAATGTGCCCGGCGAGCACCTGGCAGCCCAAAGCGATGGCGCCGGTGACAACCCAGGGGAGGGTTCTGCCGGCATTTGTCTCATCCGCCGCGCGCTGGATCACCAATTCCAGGCAAGCCAACAGCAGCGGCAGCCAGATGGCTGCGCCAATGATCATGGGAAAGACGGCGGCGCTGACCAGCATAAAGCCGCAGCTTTGAAAAACCAGCCCGGACAGAAAGGCGCTGCCCCGCCGCTGCCCCAGGACGCGACCCAGGAAGTAAGTGAACAGGCCAGCCAGCCACAACTGCAGCACCGTGTACCAGCCATAGGCTTTAGCCAGCGGCAGCGCCAGAAACATCAGCCCTAACGGGTAATAGGCGCCATGTTGGCCCGCAGCCAAAAACGGCACGCCCGCAAAGAGGTAAGGATTCCACAGGGGAATGGTGCGCTGCTGCAAGCTCTCCTGGACAAAATGCTTCCAGGCGTAGTTTTGCAGGATCAGGTCGCTGAGCAGGTGATTTTGCGGATGTTCAATGCCAAAGGCGGCGGCGTAGCTGGCCCAGGGCGACCATTGAAACAGGTTGTCCACCGGCAGCATCGTCTTTGGGCCCACAGTGACGCTGCCAAAGAACAAAAATGGCAGGATAAGAAATCCTGCCATGATCAAAATGTTCAGGCGCGTCTTAGATGTTTTCATAGCGATTGTAGCCCGATTTTCCAAAATCGGGTGGGCGGCTTGGCAAAATCGCCCTGCTCTTTTGCGAGGGGGCGATTTTGGAGAATCGCCCTACTGCTCCAGCCGGTTTGCCGGCGTGAAGTTGCGGTAATGCCACATGATCTCCCAGACACGCAGGGCGGCTTCTAGTTTGATGGGAATGGTCAGTTTAGACTGACCGATGCGCCGATCCTCAAAGTAGATGGGGATTTCCACAATGCGGTAGCCCAGTTTTTCAGCCACGTAAGCCATTTCAAATTGGAAACTATAGCCTTGTGAGCTAATTTCGTCCAGGTTAATGCCGCGCAGGGCTTCCGCCCGCCAGCATTTGAAGCCGGCCGTGGCGTCGTGCACCTTCAGGTTAAGCAAGAAACGGGTGTAAATGGCATTAGCCCACCAGCTTAGCAGGTAACGTCCCGTCTCCCAACGTTCGTCAATCTTGCCGCCGCGCACGTAGCGCGAACCGACGACCACGTCCGCGTGCTGGATTTCCGCCAACATTTCAGGGATGTGCTGCGGCGAGTGGGAGAAGTCGCAATCCATCTGAATGATGAGGTCCGCCCCATTCGCCAGCGCCCACTGGAAGCCGGCAATGTAGGCGCGACCCAGCCCTTCTTTTTTGGGTCTGTGCAGCACGTGCAGCCGGCCGGGGCGGGGTTGGGTTAACTCCTCCGCTATCTGGCCCGTGCCATCTGGCGAGTTGTCGTCCACAACCAGAATGGACAGGTCAGGGATGTTTAAAGCCCATAATTCGGCGACCATCAGCGGGAGATTGTTCGCTTCGTTATAGGTAGGAATGACAATGATGATGTTTGGCATGGGAGGGAGCGGTTGCGGCAACGCCTCCTTTTGGGAATCGTCTCACGCAGAGGCGCGGAGGGTGCGGAGGATAGTGGGATAAACGGTTAGTTTGTCCCTGCCGGCTGGAAGCCGGCGCTCCAGGGTTGCGTCGCCGCTCATGAACGACTCCTTAAGTGCAGGCTCAGGTGAAGGCGCGGCAAGGACAAGAAAGTTAAAGAAACCAACCGCGCCAGCGGCCCTGCAGGGCAGACGCAGCCAGCTATTAATGCGCCAGGGCAGCCTGGAGGTCAGCCAGGCTGCTAAACTGTCCATCCCGCGCGGTCAGGCAGCGCACATTGGGCGCAAGCTGGCTGCTGTCGCTCTGGTCAAGGGCAGCCCGGTCGGCGGCGGCAGGGTAGAAGTAAGGGATGGCGGTGGTCAGGCGCAGCAGGCAGCTATCTGCCAGCTTTTGGGCGCGGGGCGCAGCGCTGATGATGAGGAAGGTGGCGGCGTCTACGTGGCCCAGAAAGTCACCACTGGCGCCTGTTTCTTCCATGGCGTGCTTGAGCATGACGCTGACGGCGCGAATGACGTCGTCGGCAGCCACGAAACCATAGCGATCGCGGAAGCGGTCTATGCCGTTTAAGCCAGCCAGCACCAGCCCCCATTCAGCCTGTTCTAGCATCTGCGCCAGCTTTTCTTCCACCAGGACGCCTTCAGACAAACCGGTGACGGGGTTGTCGCGGGTGGTAATCTGGGCGCGACGCAGGGCGCTGCGCATGCGCAGGTCCAGTTCTTTAATGTCGAACGGTTTGGTAATGTAGTCCACTGCGCCCAGTTCTAAGCCAGCCAGTTTGTCCTCGCGTTCTCGTTTTTCAGTGAGGAAGATGACGGGGATGGTGCGGGTGCGGTGGGATTGGCGCAACTGCCGGCACACTTCGTAACCATCAATGTCTGGCAAACGGATATCTAGCAAAATCAAGGCTGGTAATTTTTCCACAGCCAACTGCACCGCGTCTTCGCCCCAGGTAGCCAGAATCACTTCGTAATCCTGCACGCGGAAGTAAGCGCTCATCATTTCAGCCAGGTCTACATTGTCTTCAACGATCAGAATGCGTCTTTTGGGAGTGGGCACGGGTTTTTCCTCAAATTGGCTGGTTTGTTGAACTGCATCGTTTAGCAGCAATCAGAGGGTAGGGAGGGTAGAATGCCGGCAGGGACAGCGCCAGAGCAGCCATATGTCGCCCCCACAAGCCCCATCACCGGGGAGAGAAGCGGCAGACACGGGCAGGCGGATCGTCTGGAAGGCGCCTGCCCGGCAAGAAGGGTGTTTATTCTATGGGCTCCTTGTCTATGCGAAACACACCGGCTGTGGCGCCCTGACCGATGCACTCCAATTCTTCCACGCGGAATTCCAGGCCGCCGCTCAGCCAGCGCAGGGATTCCTGCAAAATACCCACGGCGATAAAGCCTACGGGACGGTCACACTGCCGCCCCCAACACATAGAGCAGCGCTCAATGTAGTACAGGAAATGGTCGTCGTACTCTTCCACTCGTGAGGTCTGGTCGCTGAATTGGGTGAAAATGCGGGCGACTGCCGGCACGCCAATCTTGAGCTTGGTGGACAGCGGCAGCACCTTAAACGCCAGGTCGCCCACGCCAGCCAGGGCGCCAAAGGTTTTCAAGCCGCGCGCAAACAAGGCGCGTCCGCCGCGCAAAGCCAGCCCCCGCCCGCCGCGCGGCCCATAAATATCTTCCAAACCCTTGTTGAGATTGGTGATAGCCGAGAAATTGAATTCGCGGGCCAGGTTGTCAGGGGGAAGCTCGTGGATATATTCGCGCAGGTCTGTCAGGTTGAGCAACGCATTCAAGCCGTTGCGCCCCATCACCTCTTCCATGGCGATCAGCAAAATGCGCCCCATTTTGTTAGGATAGTAATACTCACTTGGTGGAACTAAGTTTCTCACAGAGACCTCCACACAAACGTTTACTCACGTTTCTTATGTGCCCATAAGTAACTGTCCGTAAATAACTTGGCGATTGGGGTTCGTAGTAACCGCTTTAGCGGTTTGGACGGCTAAACTTGTGCTGAGCGTAGTCGAAGTAGCCGTTACTACGAACTTGTTTCTGGACAATTACT
>JAGVTM010000368.1:0-10503 GCA_019136785.1 Chloroflexota bacterium
TCACCGTGCCGCCGCCAGGGTTGCACCCAATGGCGTGCGTCGCCCATAGTCTGCCGCCCCAATACTCCACGTCCAACAGGCGGTTGTCGTTCCCCTGCATCAGCCCGCTGGAGCCTAACTGCGGCTGGCTGACGGGCAAACTGTAGCTGTTCACCGATACTGTGCCCGCCTGCGTCAGCGAAGGCGACCCAAACGGATCGGAGAAGCGCCACACCGTCAGCACGGTCTGGTTGTTGCCATACTGCGCGTCAATAAAGTAATGCGGCTCATTCGGGTTTGTGGGCCAGCCGCCGGTGGTGTAACCCTTCAGTTTGGCGGGCTGGATGGTGAAGTTGGCGGAGCCAACGTTAATCTTAACCGAGTTGGCGGGCGAACCGCTGTACATGGCATTCTTATCGAAGGCAAACACGTGGTTGCGCACGAAAGACGCCCCAAACATATTCGCCGCCAGGTAAATGGCGTTTTGCCCGATACCCATGTGCGGGTAGTCAAAGAAGTAATCGGTGCCCGTGCCGGGGTTGCCGTCAAAAGAGTACAACCACCAGCCGCCCGTGGCGCTGTCCGTCTGCGACACGGCAATACAGGCGTAGCCATTATCGCCGCCGTTCACATTCGGGTCATAAGCCGTGATGCCCAACACGTACCGCCCGGCAGCCTCGTCATAACCCGAATACGGGTCAAACATAACCACGTTGCTGCCTGTGCCGCAGTTGGAACCCCAAAAACTTTCGTATAGCGTTGGCCCCACCAGGCTGTTGCCGTTCTTATCAAACACCTGGAAGCTGGTATTCACGCCCACAACCACGTGATCCCGTCCCACCATGATGTCTGGGTCTGGCGGCACGCCTTGTTGAGATTGCGTGTAGTCAATAGACTTGAAGCTCTGACCGCCAATCAAAGTGCCCAACGGCGCGTTGTCGTCGTAAACCTGCACACTCTTATCTACGCCCTGCTTCAGGGACTCCTCAACGAGCGTGGCGAACACCGACTCGCTGACGGGCCCCTCGTTAACTCCCAGGTCTGCCTGACCATTCAGATAAGCGTTGTACAGCCAGTCCACTTCGGCTGGCGCGCTGGGCACATCCATGATGTTTACCACCGCCGGCGTCACCGCGTCGCCTTTAATGATTTCAAATGCCTGGCCCGCATCTGCCAGGCTGCCGCTGCCTTCTCGACCCGGCGCCAAAGCCATCATGGCGTCTTGCCGCGAGACAGTTTCCGGAGCCAACGTGTTGGAGCGCAGCACCAGCCAGACGCCGGCCCCTATGAACAAAAGCAATAATGCAAAACGGGATACTTTTCGAAGCATTTCCTTACCTGTCTGGTTAATGAGGGTTTAGGGTTGCAATCAAAAACGACCAAAAAAGATGAATAGCAGACACAACAACCCAGACCAATTGGATGCATCGGGTAGGGGAGATTAGCCGCCCGCCCCGCTGCTTTTGAACCCTATAGCTCGCACGACAATACACGCCTGAGTCGCTCGTGAAAGTTTAACACTGCGCTATCTTGAAACTATCGTGAAACACCCCCCAGACTGCTGCCCTGAGCGACAAAAACAACGCCTACTCCCCCGACTGGTACGAAATTCCCCCTATCCCTCGAAAATAGCGTATCGTAGGGCGGGTTGGCAACCCGCCCATTCCTTATTTTCATTCGCTGTGGTGCGCCCCGCGCATGGGGAACTCCTTTGAGAATAGTGGTGAGAGGCAAGTGACCAGTGGTCAGTGGAGCCATGCGCAAACCGCCCACCAAACCAATCTGCGGAATGGTAAAGTGAACCCCATTGCCGCAGCCAGACTGCCGCACAGCCATTAAATCCCCAGAATCAGCGCCCCATCCGCGTCATCAGCGTCCCATTCCCTCTTTTCAAGCCGTTTCCGCCAGGAAAGCCTGATCCCGCTGGATGGTGCGCGTGCTCACGTTGAGCACCTGTGCCATATCCGCTGTCGTGGGCGCGGCTCCTTGCGATTCCGCTTCTTGCAACAGGCGCGCCAATCTGGCCCGCCGCATGGCTGCTTTGCCCTGCGCCTCGCGGATAGCCAGGTCAGCCGGGCCGGCATCCACTGTCAACTGCACAGGCACCAGTCGCGTCTCATTGACTGCCGGCAGCATCTTCGTCACCACCTGCGCCGTTGGCGGCGGGGCCATGCCTCGCTGGTACACCTCCGCCATCAGCCGTCGCGTAATCGGGTCGCGCTGGAAAAACGCCTCCCGCGCCGCCTCATCTTGCAGTTGCGCCGCATCGGCGAGCAGGCTCTGGTAACCGCGCAGGAAGTAAGCGCGCGCTTCCTCCGCCTGTCCCGATGCTTCCAGCACCATCGCGTGCGCATAGTAAATGCTGGCGGCATACTGCTGGTCGGCTGCCCCCTGCGCCAGCGCCAGCAGCGCCCGCCGCGTGCAATCCAACGCCTCCCTTTTTTGCCCCAGTCCCAGGTGCGCCAACCCTTGAATCAGCAGCACCTCTGGCAGATAGAGCATATCCCCCACCTCGCTGTGAATGCGGTACGCCTGCCGCAGCGCCGTCAGCGCCGCCTGGTGCTGCCCCGTCAGCCACAGCGAATATCCCAGAATGGTCAGCGTGGGCGCTTCC
Organism: Chloroflexota bacterium; assembly: GCA_019136785.1. GTDB lineage: Bacteria > Chloroflexota > Anaerolineae > Promineifilales > Promineifilaceae > JAGVTM01. The sequence continues at coordinate 2,594 of JAGVTM010000368.1, forward strand.
CAGCCGGGCATTTTCAGCTCCCGAAAAGTTGCCAGCGCCTGCGAAGCCACCTGGATGGAGCGGGACAACAGACTGTCGTCATAGTTTTGCAGCAGCGCCGCCTGGCAATATTGGTTATACGCCAGCCAGAAGCGCGTTCCCACCTGCGTGTAGATTTCGCGCGCCTGCGCCAGCAGCCGCAGTCCCTCCACGTTGTGCCCCAGTTGAGCGTACAACATGGCTAACGTTTGCAGCACGCGCGCTTCTTCGCTGCGCATGCCCAGGTCGCGCCACGTCTGCAGCGCCTGTTGGCTGTAACTTTCCGCCTCCGACAGGCGCCCCTGGTTAGACAAGACAATGCTCAACCCATGCCAGGCTTCGCCGCGATGCGCCCGTAAATCATGCTCATGCGCCAGGGAAATGACTTCGTGGAAACAGCGAGCCGCCTCGTTTTGCCGCCCCTGGTGGATAAGCGTAAAACCTTGAATCAGGCGGGCGCGGGCGATGGCTGCCGGCATGTCAAACCGCCGCGCCAGACTCAACGCCTGTTCCACGCTGACCAGCGCCTGCGCCCCCTGGCTCAAACCCCACTGCACCCGCGCCAACACCAACAGCGCTTCCAATTGATCCCCCTGGCTGCCCGTCTCATAAGCGTGCAGCAGCGCCTGTTCGGCGGTGTTGTAAGCCTGTTCTGTGCGCCCCTGGAAAAACTCCAGCCGCGCCTGGCGCGCCATCACCGCCGCCTGCGCGGCATCGCAGCTTTGCAGAAGGCGGCTGGCGTTCTCATACTCATCATAAAGCAGCGCCAGGTCAATTTGCAGCAATTTACAGGCGACTTCCAGGGGGGCGTGGTCCTGCCGGCACACTGGCTGCAACTCCCGCAAACAGGCTAGAACCACAGGCCGATCCGCCCTATCCAGCGCCAACTGCGCCTGCCGCAGCAACGCCTCAGGCGTCGTATTGGCGGGTATGCTGGCTGCTGGACGGCGCGGCAGCGACGTCGCCGTCTGCATGGCTTGCGCCAGTTCTGTCGTCGCTGGTTCCGGTTCAAACCGCAGTTCATCCCGCGCCAGCACCACAAACTGCTCATAAGCCGCCAGCGCCGCCCCCCGCTGTCCCAGCGCATAATGCGCCCGCATCAACAGGCGCAGCGCCTTCTCATCATAAGGCTCCGCCTGTACCAGCCGCTGCGCCAGCGGCAGCGCCGCCTCAAACTGCTGGTTTTGCGCCAGATGGTTAGCCGCCCGGTGCAGCAGCCGAATATATTGCATATGCAGCGCGTCGCTCTCCTCGCTCAACCACCCCCGCAGCCCCACCGTCACCAGCGGCCCCTGGTATAACTTGATCGCCGCCAGCCAGCTTGCCAGATCGTCGCTGTTCGCCTGCTGCCGGAAAACCTCCACGTCCAGCCACCGCCCGCTTGCCGGCAGCAAGATGTCCTTATTATTGATCGCCAGCGGCAACAACGGCATCGCCTGCCGGATAATCCACAGCAGATCGCTCAACCGCCGCCGCCCTGCCTTTTCCGGCAAATCTGGAAAAAGCCACCCCACCAACCGTTCCCGTGGCAGCGCCCGAGGACGCAGCAGCAACCCCAACAGCAGCGCATAAGTCCGGTGCGGCGGCGGTGCGATAATTCGGCTGCCTGTCTCCGTATCTTCTATAATTTCCAGTTCACCCAGAAGGAAGAAACGGTAAAAAGGGTGTTGAGATTGCTCAGTCATACTGCTGCCCAGGAGTAGGCGTAGACGAGAGTTACTAAACGTCAAATCCTGTAGGCGCTGGTGGGGGATACACTCGCCACCGTTTCCCCCGATACGCCCAACACCCCTTTCGTCAGGGAGAGAGCGATGCTTTAAGTATATAACGAGTTGCCAAATGCGGAAACTTCCCAACTTCCCCCAGGGGTTCGTTCAAAAATTACTTCTTCGAAAATAGTGTATCGTAGGGCGGGTTGTCAACCCGCCCATGCTTCAAAAACAATCTCACGCGGAGACGCGGAGGGCGCGGATATGACAAACTGTTTGCACCTTGAGAAAATAATCGGTAATCTCGCCCCGATCGTCGCGGAAGGGGTAATAGTGGGCAAGGACGCGCAGCGCCCCCGCCAGGGAAGGGATAATGGTGGGCAAGGACGCGCAGCGCCCCCGCCAGGGAAGGGATAATGGTGGGCAAGGACGCGCAGCGCCCCCGCCAGGGAAGGGTAATGGTGGGCAAGGACGCGCAGCGTCCTCGCCAGGGAAGGGGTAATGTAGGGCGAGGGGCGCGCAGCGCCCCTCGCCCTCTCCGAAAGCCCCCTTCCCCCCTTAGGGGGAAGGGGGTTGGGGGATGGGGGTTTGCTTCCCCCGTTTCGCGTATCTGATCAATAACCGGTAACTCGTCAAGAAAAAGACGAGCAGCCCGCTGCCCCCATATAGAAACTGCATGCCGGCATTACCGCTGTCCGTTCCCGCCATAATGCCATGAACCGTCGCCAGGATATAGACAACAAACGTCAGATAATGAAGTCGTCGCCACAACTTCTGTCCGATTTGCTTACGCACATGGAAACTGACGGCGGTTAACAGCATGAGATAAAAGCTGATAATACCGCCCCCCACCCACATCGGACGGTAGGGCCCGGCAAACGGGATAGCCAGATCAGCCAGCGTGTATGTGAAGTAATTGTCAAATAACAGCGCCAGAGCATGTATACCCGTGAAAGCAATGGCCAGCCAGGAAAGAATATTGTGCATCGTCATTGCCAGCGAAGCTGGAATCGCTTCTTTAACGATTTTGGTACTCAACAGCAACCCCCAAACCGTCGCTCCCGCCAGCAGCAAGTAAGCCACCGTCCCGGCCGAACGAGAAAGATACCACGGTGTTTTATCAGTAATGCCCAGAATAGCGCCCAACTGGCTGTCCAACGTTGTGCGCGTTGCCACGAGCCAGATCACTGCCAGAACGACGCCGCCCGCCACCGCCCCTGCTGCCAGGCTCAAAAAAAAGGTCAATAGCCTTGAAAAATCACGTTTCGTGGAGATGGAATTTGTCGTTGTCGTCATCAATTACTCCTGATTCAGTTCTATGTAACTGCCCGTCCTGGATATGCCGCTGCATGGCGGGCGTAACCAGGATCTGGCCGTTTTTCAACACCATCAGCCCCGCCAGATCGGCATCCAACAAAGCCGCCATGCCTGTGGCCGGGCCGGCTGCCAGCGTGGCGGTTGCCCAGGCTTCCGCTGTCGCCGCCTCATCGGCCAGAATCGTGACCGTTAACCCACCCGTATCAGCCGGCAAGCCCGTGACCGGATTGATGAGGTGGTGACAGGTCTGCCCGTTTCTCTGCCAGGTGCGGTAGTCAATCCCGGAGGTTGCCAGCGACCGGTTCGCCAGCCAGGCGGTGTACAAATCGCTCGTTTCATGGTCTGCTCCAGGCCAGGGGCTGCTGACCGCTACGGGCCAGCCCGGATATCCTCGCGGACTATCCCCGGCCGCCAGATCTCCGCCGGCATCTACCAGACACGGCCCAAACGGACGCATCAGTTCAACCGCCTGCTGGGCTGTGTATCCTTTGGCAATGCCGCCCAGGTCTACCCGTATGCCAGGGGGCAAACAGACAGCTTTCAATCTCTTGTCCAACCTGACAGCCGCCCATTGACCACGAGTAACTCTACAGTCCCTCTGGGATTTAACCGCAAAGGAGGCGGCGACCGCAAAGTTCTCCTCTTTACCTTTGCGTTCTTTGCGTCTATGTGGTGAATAGTTACGACCACGAAAAGTAACGGAATTCGCCGGACGTTCGTTCTGGCTGTCTGGCGTCAGCTTCTCAAAACTGTCCGTGTAGCCGCACCGTTCCAGGGCATTGAGAATCGTGGGATCGAAACAGCCGTTCGTGATCTCCGCCATTCTTATCGCCAGCGCCAACACATTCCACAACCGGGCCGAAACCGTTGTCCACTGTCCGGCGCGCGCATTGAGTTTTGACAGCTCGCTTGTCGGCTGGAACCGGCTCAAAATCTGCTCGTTGGCGGCAAACAGCGCCTCCGCTGCGGTGAAAGCGGCGTTGGCGGCCCCGGAATCGGACGTTTCCAGCCACAAAGCTACCTGGCTGCCCATTGCCCAAAACCGGTGTGTGCGCCAATTTGCAGGATGAGAATCTTTCATTTTGCCGGCGCTCCTTTTGTTGGGTAATCACGAAGCAGACTTCATTGATTACCCAACTGTCTTTCGCCTACCGCGAGGAACGTGTCCGCGCCACCGGATTAATCTGGGGCTGCACCGCCTGGGGAATAGGGTTCAGTTCCAGTTGCGCTTTCCGGTTGGCTGGCGGCAGTGTTATCGCTGCGCCATCAGCAGCCGGTACGACTATCGTAACCGGTTCGCCGGCAGTCGCCGGCATCTCCGTCGCGGCTGGTTCTTGCAAGGGTAAGACCTGCATGCCTGCCAGAGTTGCTATCACGCTTCCGGTCAACAACAGCGCTTTTAACTTGCCTGTCTGCTGGTTGGGCCGCTTCCCCCTGTTAGTCATCGTGTTCACCGTGCTCGTGCTCCTCATGTTCGTGCGATTCAGCCTCTTGATAAAGGGACCTGTTAGCGCTGTTCACCTGCCCTTCCAACTGTGTGATCGTCTGATTGGCTGCCTCAAGCTGCTGCTGGTAAGCCAGATCGCGCGCCTGCAGCGTCTGCACAGTTTGCTCCAATTCGGCGCTGTAACTTTGCCATTCTTGCAGCGCCTGCTCCAATTCCACATTGCCCGTTGCTGACGGCGCAATCTCCGCCGTAACCGGCATAATGGCTGGTTCACTTGAGCTTGCTTGTAAGACGCCAGAACCCAAAGCCAGGATAGTTAACAGTACCAGACCGGTAAATGTGCCGGCAGTGATGATGCTTTTCGTGCGATTCATATGCAGAACCTCCAAAGTTCCTATTACTTTCGCTACCGAAAAATGGTAGCCCGCAGACCTTCCATTAGAACCTGTTTTTCAGCCGCGGTGAGCCGCGCTTCGGGATGGGTAACCAGATACACCTGGGGGGGCATTTCGCCTTCAGCGATGACTTCAACCACCTCGTCCGTTTCTTCCCCTTGCCCGCCATTGTTCCAGGTGGAGAAGTTCAGGGTTGCCCGCCCTTCATCCGTGTCATGTTGGACGAGCCAGGAAATCGGGGCCACATGGCTGTACCAGGGCCAGACTGTTTCATTACTGTGACAGTCAAAACATGCCCGCCGCGCCAGTTCCCGCGTTTGCGGGCTGTCCCAGTTGGGTTCACCCGTGATAGGTGGATTTGTATGATTACGGCCATAAGGCGCTAACTGAATCAACAAAAACCCGCCAACGACAACAATCAGACTCAGTTTGACACCCCGTTTCAACCAGTGCTTCATAAACAATTTCTCCTTCGAAAATAGTGATGAGTGGCGAGTGGTCAGTGGAACCACCCATCAAACAAATCTGCGTCATCTGCGAAATCCTGTTTTCATTCTTCGTGGCGTCGTCCTGAGCCTGCCGAAGGGTGCGCTGCCGCTCATGAGGAACTAATTCGTAGCTAAAATCTTCATCCCATCATTTGTTCAACACACCGTCATCATACCCCCTTTTACCCCTCTCTGGGTTAAATCTGATCTAAACAATGTTAAATCCTCCTTAAATCCCCATTTAGCCATTGATTACAGCCGTTTCCTGTGTCAAAATGCTGCCTATGACTTCCATTCTTCTGGTAGACGATGAACAGATGATCACCGGCCCGTTGACCCGCGCTTTGGTCCAGGCCGGGTTTCAGGTGTGGGTTGCCGGCAACGGCCGCGATGGGTTGGCTCTGGCTCGCGAAAAGCGCCCGGATGTGGTTGTCCTGGACATCATGATGCCCCAGATGGATGGCTGGAGCGTCTGCAGCATCCTGCGCCGCGAAAGCGCCGTACCCATCCTCATGCTCACCGCTCTGGGTGATGAAGTAGACCGCATCCTGGGGTTGGAGTTGGGCGCTGACGATTACCTCACCAAACCATTCAGCACCCGCGAACTTATCGCCCGCTTGAAAGCCTTGCTGCGTCGGGTCGAGTTGGATCGCCAACAACAAACGTCCAGCCAGGAATTAACCGCCGGGGATTTGCGCCTGGAACTCAACACCCACCGCGCTTTCCGCGGCGACCAGGAATTATCACTGCGCCATAAAGAGTACGAACTACTTACCTTGCTGCTCAGCCGCCCCGGCGAAACTATCAGCCGGGCTGAATTTTTCGACCAGGTCTGGGGAACCGACTGGCTGGGCGACACACGCACCCTGGATGTCCACATCCGTTGGCTGCGCGAAAAAATCGAAGCCGATCCCAGCCGTCCCCGCCTGATTCAAACCGTGCGCGGCGTCGGCTACCGGTTTGCTGCGGAGGAACAACCGTGACATCGCTGCGTACCCGCCTGCTGTTGGCTTATGCCGGCTTGATTCTGATCGGCTTTACCGTACTGGCGCTGCTGGCTGGTCGCCAGATTTCTGCTGGAACTGTTCAGGATTTTACGGACGGGCTGGCGGAACAGGCTGAACTGGTGGCTCAGGGATTAAAGGAAACAGTGGAGGAAATCCATGAAGACGATGAGTCTTCCGCTATTCTATCTTCCCTCCTGGACACCTATGCCCAACAGGCGTCGGCTGATATTGCTCTGGTGGATAAGGAAGGGCGCTTCTGGGCTGGCAGCAGCGGCGTAACCGATACCGGTACGCCGGAAATTGCTGCGGCCCTGAACGGCAGAGTCAGCGCCGAAACCCGCGCCGGCATGGCTTTTGCGGCTGCGCCAATTATCGAAGACGACCGGGTGCTGGCTGTTATACAACTCGCCACCCCGCTATCGGCAGCGCAAGAGCTTGTCCAGGCTCGCTGGCTGGCGTTGGGCGGAGTGGTGTTGGCGGTAACGATGGTGGCTGGTCTGGCTGCCTTCTGGCTTTCTGCCACCCTGACCCGGCCATTGGTGCAACTGCGGCAGGCCGCCATGCAAATCGCCCAGGGTCATTTTTCACAACGGCTGTCGGAGATGCGCCAGGATGAAATTGGGGAGGTAGCCAGAGCCTTTAACCACATGGCTGAGCAGGTCGAGGCAATGATAGAGGAACAACGGGCATTTGCCAGCAACGCTTCTCACGAGCTGCGCACGCCGCTGACCACCATCCGGCTCCGCAGCGAAGCCCTGCGCGATGGTGGTCTGGATGCAGCGACAGCCCAACAGTACGTGGCGGAGATTGACGACGAAGTACGGCGACTGGGAAATCTGGTGCAGGATTTATTACTGCTTTCCCGCCTGGATTCTGGTCGTCTGGAAGCAGGACAGGAACGTATTGACTCCGTGCGGCTGGCGCGACAGTTGCTGGCGGAAATCGCCCCCCAGGCGGAGAGCCGGCATATGACTCTCCAACTCGATGCGCCGCCGGGCCTGCCGCCGCTCACTGCCGCGCACGCCCACCTGTCCATTGTCTTCCGCAACTTGCTCAGCAACGCCCTGAAATATACGCCGGATGGGGGGCAGGTCACCTGGCAGATCCGGGCCACGCCCCATGCCATCCAGCACACCATCAGCGACACCGGACAGGGCATAGCCGCGGAAGATTTACCCCACGTCTTTGAACGCTTCTACCGGGTTGATAAATCCCATTCCCGAGCTGTGACGGGAGCCGGTCTTGGCTTGTCTCTGGTACGTATGATAGTTGAGTTTTATGGCGGCACAATTTCCCTCAGCAGCGAAGGGATTGGGCAAGGCGTGACGGTCACCCTCCTCTGGCCAGTGCCTTCGCCCTGGTGCCAGGCAAGGGGCGGCGCCTACCATAAAGACCAGCCCCCCTTCGCCCCAGTGCCAGGCAAGGGGCGGCACCTACTATAAAGACCAGCCCCCCTTCGCCCCAGTGCCAGGCAAGGGGCGGCGCCTACCATAAAGACCAGCCCCCCTTCGCCCCTTGCCTGGCACTCC